>NZ_JBHVPH010000006.1:77978-147825 GCF_042887425.1 Kitasatospora sp. NPDC057940 | reverse complement strand
CCTCCCTTGTTCGCGGTTTGTGTGGGGGTCTGGTTTTTTTTTTTAGGCGCCGGGGGGGGCGCCCCCCCCCCCCCCCCCCGGCCCCCCCCGACCGTGATCCTTTCCTCGTCCCGCGCCCGCGACGTACCGTCAAGCCCAGAGGCGACGCACCCGGCTTGAGGAGCAGGCACGATGGACCGATTGACGTACGACGAGGTCAAGGCCGCCGGCGAGCGGATCGCCGGGAGGGTGCGGCCGGTCGCCGTCGCCCCCGGGGACGACCGCGGGCGGACCTGGCTGGCCCTGGAGTTCCTTCAGCACACCGGCAGCTTCAAGGCGCGCGGCGCGCAGAACTTCCTGCTCGCGCACGCCGAGGCGGGCACCCTGCCGGACGCCGGGGTCACCATCGCCTCGGGCGGCAACGCCGGCCTGGCCTGTGCCTGGGCCGCGCGCGAGCTCGGCGTGCGCGCCACGGTGTTCCTGCCCGAGACGGCCTCCCCGGTGAAGCTGGCACGGCTGCGCTCGTACGGCGCCGACGTGCGGCTGGTCGGCCGGGAGTACGCGGAGGCGCTGGCGGCCTGCGAGGAGTTCGCGGCGGGCAGCGGGGCGCTGGCCTCGCACGCCTACGACCACCCGCTGATCGCCGCCGGCGCGGGCACCGTGCTGGAGGAGATCCGCGCCCGGGTCCCCGGGCTGGACACGGTGGTGGTGTCGGTCGGCGGCGGCGGGCTGTTCGCCGGGGTGGCCGTCGCGGCCCGCGAGCACGGCGTCCGGGTGGTCGCGGTGGAGCCGGAGGGCAGCCGGGCCCTGCACGCCGCCCTCGCCGCCGGCCGCCCCGTCGACGTCCCGGTGTCCTCCGTGGCGCAGGACGCCCTCGGCGCCCGCCGCGCCACCGCCCTGGCCGTCCACGCCGCCGGCCACGAGGGCGTCCGGTCCGTCCTGGTCGACGACGAGGCCATCGTGCGCGCCCGCCGCCGGCTCTGGGAGGACCACCGCATCGCCGTCGAGTACGCGGCCTCCACCGCCCTGGCGGCCCTCGACCACGCGGAGGGCGAGCGGGTCGCCGTCCTCCTGTGCGGCGCCAACACCGACCCGTCCGACCTCGCCGCCCCCTGACCGACGGCCGCCGGACGGGGGCTCCGGCCGGATCCGCCGTCAAGCAAGAAGACCTGCCCGCCGGTTGGGAAACCGGCGGGCAGGTCCCGTGGTGGGCCGGGCGCTACAGGCTCAGCACCGCCCGCAGGGCCCCGGCGACCTCCGCCTCCGGATCGTCCGCCGCGCCCGTCGAGCGCCAGGCCACGAAGCCGTCCGGCCGGACCAGCACGGCGCCGGCCGGGCCGATCCCGTGCAGCTCCGCGAAGTCCGCGCCCGGCTCCGGCGCCAGGTCGTCCTCGGCGCCGCCGCCGATCCGGTAGGCGTCCAGCGGGACGGCCAGCCGGTCGGCCGCCCGCCGTGCCCCGGCCTGCCAGGCCGCGCCCTCGGGACCGGTGAGCAGCACCATCGCCTGCTCGTACAGGTCCAGCGTGGACAGCCGCACGCCCGCCCGCAGCAGCCACTGGTGCGGGGCCCGGCTGCCCGGTTCCCCGGCCGACTCGAACTTCTCGGGGACGACCGCGCCCGCCGGGTCCGTCCCGACCACCGCGCCCACCGGGTAGCGGTAGCCGAGCGCCACCCCGAGCACCCCGGTCTGCCGCCCGGCACCCGGCACCACCGCGTACCCGGGGTGGCTGTGCTCGGCCGAGCGGGCCGAGGCGCGCTCACTGGTCACCTGCGCGACCGGGCGGCGCTCCTGCCCGTACGTCTCCAGCAGCTCCGGCCCGGCCCACCCGCAGAGCACCGCGGCGAGCTTCCAGGCCAGGTTGTGCGCGTCCTGGATGCCGGTGTTGGAGCCGAACGCGCCGGTCGGCGACATCTCGTGCGCGGAGTCCCCGGCGAGGAAGACCCGCCCGGCGCCGTACCGCTCGGCCACCCGCTCGGCGGCGTGCCAGGGCGCCCGGCCGGTCACCTCCACGTCGAGCTCCGGCAGGCCGACGGCGGTGCGGATGTGCCGCTCGCAGCGCTCGTCGGTGAACGCCTCCAGCGGCTCGCCGTGCTCCGGGTGCCAGGGCGCGTGGAAGACCCACTCCTCCTGGTTGTCCACCGGCAGCAGCGCGCCGTCCGCCTCCGGGTTGGTCAGGTAGCAGGCGATGAAGTGCCGGTCCCCGACCACGTCGGCCAGCCGCTTGGCGCGGAAGGTGATGCTGACGTTGTGGAACAGCTCGCCCTGGCCGCTCTGGCCGATGCCCAGGCGCTCGCGGGCCGGGCTGCGCGGGCCGTCCGCGGCGATCAGGTAGTCCGAGCGCACCCGGCGCTCCTCGCCGGTCTCCCGGCTGCGCAGCACCGAGGTGACGCCCTCGGCGTCCTGCTCGAAGGAGACCAGCTCGGTGTTGAAGCGGACGTCGCCGCCGAGGTCGCGGGTCGCGCGCAGCAGCACCGGCTCCAGGTCGTTCTGGCTGCACAGGCACCATGAGCTGGGGCTGAACCGGGCGAGCCGCCCACCGGGATCGATCTCCCGGAACAGCCACTCCTGCTCGGTGCCGGTCAGCGAGGGCGCCTGGAGGATGCCGTGGTTCGGGGCGAGGACCGACGCCGCCTCGCGGATCGCCGGCTCGATCCCGGCCACCCGGTACAGCTCCATCGTGCGGACGTTGTTGCCTCGGCCACGCGGGTGATGCGAGGTGTCGGCGTGCTTCTCGACCAGCAGGTGCCTGACACCCAGTCGGCCGAGGAAGAGCGAGGCCGACAGCCCGACCAGCGACCCTCCCACGATCAGGACCGGCACCCGGTCGTCAACCTTCGGATTCATCAATTGCTCCACCCTGTCAGGGGATTCAGCGGACCGGCGGCTGGGATCGGGGCCGCCGTCGAGGGGGCCGCACGGCCGGGGGCCCCGCTCTTCCATCCCCCGCCGGAGGGTGCTTGTGCCGCCTCTTCGCCCGGATGGCCCGCAAATATCGCGGCACCCCGGTACGCCGCTCACGATCGACTTCAGGCCTGGCGCCGACCGACCGGGCCGATCGCCGTCGCACCGCCCTCCCAAGCCGGGAGCACCCCCCGGACGCGGCCCACCGCGGCCCGCAACGTGCGGCCCAGAGCAGAAAGTGGATCATGACAACTCTGTCCGAACCGCAGCGGAAGCAGCAGGCCGACTCCGACACCCGGCTCCGGGTGGTGCTGATGCTGGAGATCCAGGACGGCGCCCAGCAGCGCTTCCTCGACGTCTACGAGCAGCTGCGCCACCAGGTGGCCTCGGTGCCCGGCCATGTCAGCGACCAGCTGTGCCAGTCGATCAACGACCCCCGCCAGTGGCTGATCACCAGCGAGTGGGAGGACCAGGACACCTTCCTGGAGTGGGTGGACAGCCCCGCCCACCGCGAGATGGTCAAGCCGATGCACGGCTGCGTCAGCGACAACTTCCGCTCGCTGCGCTACGGCATCCTGCGCGAGACCTCGGCGGCCGGCTCCACCGGCACCCGGGCCCCGCTGGAGGTCCCGCCCGGCCTGGCGCGCACCGAGCCCGCCGGGCACGTCGGCCCGCCGAAGGCCGAGCCCGGCCCGGACGGCGTGGTCCGGCACGCGCTCACCTTCACGGTCAAGCCCGGCAGCGAGCACGAGGTGGCCCGGATCCTGTCCGGCTACGCCTCGCCCCGGGCCGAGGTGGACGAGCACACCCGGCTCCACCGCACCTCGCTGTTCATGCACGGCAACCGGGTGGTCCGGGCCGTCGAGGTGGTCGGCAACCTCGGCGACGCGCTGCGCCACGTGGCGATGCAGCCGGAGGTGCGGGCCGTCGAGGAGGCGATCAACCCGTACCTGGAGGAGGCCCGCCAGCTGGGCGACCCGCAGGCCGCGCGCGCCTTCTTCGCCCGGGCCGCGCTGCCGGCGAAGCACCAGGCGATCGCCAGCTCCCCGACCTCCGCCCGGCTGCACCGGCACGCCGTGCTGTACCCCGTCCGCCCGGGCGAGGGGCAGGCCGTCGCCGAGCTGCTCGCCGACTACGACAACCTCGCCACCGCCGACCCGACCGGCCCGGTCGCGGCCAGCACCGTGTTCCACCGGGCGGACGTGGTGGTGCGCCTGGTCGACCTGCGGGTGCCGGCCGAGGCCGACCCGGCGGCCGCCCTCGGCGTGGCGGGCGACCAGGAGGCCGCCGCGCTCGGCCGACTGCTCGACCTCGGCCCGCAGGGCGACCTGCGCACCTCCATCGGACTCGCCGCCGCCCTCGCGGCCCGCGCCATGAACCCGGTCACCGACCGCAGCTCGCAGGACAACTGAAGAACCAGCCGCATCTCTCGGAGGAAGACACCATGACCACGCAGTACCCACGGATCGTGCACGTCGACGAGGCACCGGAGAACCGTCGGCGCGGCGGCGACCTGCGCGCCATGCTCACCCCGACCACCTGCGGGGCGACCAGCGGGTTCATGGGGCTGGCGATCGTCCAGCCCGGCGAGCGGATCGGCGAGCACTACCACCCGTACTCCGAGGAGTTCGTGTTCGTGGTCAGCGGCGACCTGGAGGTGGACCTGGACGGCGAGAGCCGTCCGATCAGGCCCAACCAGGGCCTGATGATCCCGATCAACATGCGCCACCGCTTCCGCAACGTCGGCGACACCGAGGCCCGGATGGTGTTCCACCTCGGCCCGCTCGCCCCCCGCCCCGAACTCGGCCACGTGGACACCGAGGAGACCGCCGCCGCCGGGCCGCCGGAACACGCCAAGGTGGCCTCGTGACCCGGCGCGTCGCCGTCACCGGGATCGGCGTCGTCGCGCCCGGCGGGGTCGGGGTCCCGGCGTTCTGGGAGCTCCTCACCGCCGGCCGCACCGCCACCCGGGGCATCACGCTCTTCGACCCCACCGGGTTCCGCTCCCGGATCGCCGCCGAGGTCGACTTCGACCCGGCGGCCCACGGGCTGGGCCCGGCGGACGTCCAGCGGGCCGACCGCTACGTGCAGTTCGCGATGGTCGCGGCGGACGAGGCGATCGCCGACGCGGGCCTGGACCTGGCCGCCGAGGACCCGTGGCGGGTCGCCGTCTCGCTCGGCACCGCCGTCGGCGGCACCACCCGGCTGGAGCACGACTACGCCCTGGTGAGCGCCGGCGGCGCCCGCTGGGACGTCGACCACCAGCGGGCCGAGCCGCAGCTGCACCGGGCCTTCGCGCCCAGCACGCTGGCCTCCACGGTCGCCGAGCGCACCGGCGCGCACGGCCCGGTGCAGACCGTCTCCACCGGCTGCACCTCCGGCCTCGACGCGATCGGCTACGGCTTCCAGGCCGTCGAGGAGGGGCGCGCCGACATCTGCGTCGCCGGCGCCTCCGACTCGCCGATCTCGCCGATCACCGTCGCCTGCTTCGACGCCATCAAGGCCACCAGCGAGCGCAACGACGACCCGGAGCACGCCTCCCGGCCCTTCGACGCCCACCGGGACGGCTTCGTCCTCGGCGAGGGCGGCGCCGTCCTGGTGCTGGAGGAACTGGAGCACGCCCGCCGCCGCGGCGCCCGGATCTACGGCGAGATCGGCGGCTTCGCCACCTTCGGCAACGCCTACCACATGACCGGCCTCACCCAGGAGGGGCTGGAGATGTCCCGGGCGATCGACGACGCGCTCGCCCACGCCCGGGTGGACCGCACCGACGTCGGCTACGTCAACGCGCACGGTTCGGGCACCAAGCAGAACGACCGGCACGAGACCGCCGCCGTCAAGCGCTCGCTCGGCGCCCACGCCTACCGGACGCCGATGAGCTCCATCAAGTCGATGGTCGGACACTCGCTCGGCGCGATCGGCGCCATCGAGGTGGTCGCCTGCACCCTGGCGCTGGCCCACGGCGTGGTGCCGCCGACCGCCAACTACGAGACTCCGGACCCGGAGTGCGACCTCGACTACGTGCCGCGCACCGCGCGCGAGCTGCCGCTGAGCCACATCCTCTCGGTCGGCAGCGGATTCGGCGGATTCCAGTCCGCCGTCGTGCTCAACAGAACGGGGTGAGTGTCATGACGTCACGTCAGCAGGGCCGCCGGGCGGTGGTCACCGGCCTCGGCGTGGTGGCGCCGAACGGCGTTGGGGCCGACGCCTTCTGGAAGGCCACCAGGCAGGGCGTGAGCGTCCTCGACCGGATCACCCGCGAGGGCTGCGACGGGCTGCCGCTGCGCGTCGCCGGCCAGGTGCGGGACTTCGACCCGCGGGCCGCGATCGACAGCCGGTACCTGGTGCAGACCGACCGGTTCACGCACTACGCGATGGCCGCCGCCGACCTGGCGGTGGCGGACGCCGGATTCCACCCCGACCCCGAGCATCCCTTCGCGGTCGGGGTGGTGACCGCGGCCGGCTCCGGCGGCGGCGAGTTCGGCCAGCGCGAGCTCCAGCAGCTCTGGGGCAAGGGGCCGCAGTTCGTCGGCCCGTACCAGTCCATCGCCTGGTTCTACGCCGCCAGCACCGGCCAGATCTCGATCCGCGGCGGCTACAAGGGTCCGTGCGGGGTGGTCGCCAGCGACGAGGCCGGCGGCCTGGACGCGCTGGCGCACGCGGCCCGCACGATCGAGCGCGGCACCGACGCGGTGGTGGCGGGCGCCGCCGAGGCACCGCTGGCGCCGTACTCGATGGTCTGCCAGCTCGGCTACCCGGAGGTCAGCCTCGCCGGGCAGCCCGACCGGGCCTACCTGCCGTTCACCGCGCAGGCCTGCGGCTTCGCCCCCGCCGAGGGCGGCGCGATGCTGCTGCTGGAGGACGAGCAGGCGGCCCGGCGGCGCGGCGCCGCCGTCCGGGCCCACCTGGCCGGACACGGCTCCACCTTCACCGGGGCCTCCCGCTGGGAGGAGTCCCGCGAGGGGCTGGCCGCCGCGATCCGCATCGCCCTGGACGAGGCCAGGATCGCGCCCGAGGAGATCGACGTGGTCTTCGCGGACGCGCTCGGCGTTCCGGCCGCCGACCGGGCCGAGGCGCTCGCACTGGCCGACGCGCTCGGCCCGGCGGCCGAACGCGTCCCGGTCACCGCCCCCAAGTCCGGCACCGGACGGGCCTACTGCGGCGCGCCGATGCTGGACGTGGCGGCCGCCGTCCTGGCCATGGAGGACGGCGTGCTGCCGCCCACCCCGAACGTCACCGAGGTCAGTCACGACCTCGCCCTGGTGACCGGCCGCGCCCGTCCGGCCGAACTGCGCACCGCACTGGTGCTCAGCCGCGGGCTGATGGGTTCCAACTCCGCACTGGTGCTCCGGTGCGGAGACCGGCCCTGAATCCGCACCCGCAACTCCACCGAAGGGACATCCCGTGAGCAACACCCTCAGCTACCACGAGCTGGCCGCCCTGATCCAGGCCCGGGCCGGCGTCACCGTCGACCCGCTCCACCTGGAGCGCCCGGGCGCGCAGTTCGACGAGTTCGGCGTCGACTCGCTCGGCCTGCTCGGCGTCGTCGGCGAGCTGGAGAACCGGCACGGCCTCAAGGTCACCTCGGGCGCCGAGTCCGCCAAGACCCCGGCCGAGTTCCTGCAGCTCGTCAACACCTCCCTCCTCTCCCCGAAAGCTGGTGCCTGAGATGCCCGGACACACCGACAACGAGATCGTCATCGCCGCACCCCTCGACCTGGTCTGGGAGATCACCAACGACCTGGAGAACTGGCCGGACCTCTTCAGCGAGTACGCCTCGGTGGACGTGCTGGAGCGCGACGGCGACAGCGTCCGCTTCCGGCTCACCATGCACCCGGACGAGAACGGCCAGGTGTGGAGCTGGGTCTCCGAGCGCACCACCGACAAGTCCTCGCTCGCGGTGCGCGCCCGCCGGGTCGAGCCCGGCCCGTTCGAGTTCATGGACATCCGCTGGGAGTACGCGGAGGTCCCGGCCGGGACGAGGATGCGCTGGATCCAGGACTTCGCGATGAAGCCCACCGCCCCGGTCGACGACCACGGCATGGTCAACCACATCAACCGCAACTCCCGGATCCAACTGGAGCTGATCCGCGAGAAGGTCGAGAAGCGGGCGGCGGAGCGGTGACCGGAATGCACCGCGCCCTGATCGTCGCCCGGATGAAGCCCGAGGCCGCGCCGGACATCGCCGAGGTGTTCGCCACCTCCGACCAGGGCGAACTGCCGCACCTGATCGGCGTCACCGGCCGCAGCCTGTTCCAGTTCGGCGACGTCTACCTGCACCTCATCGAGGCCGACCGCCCGCCGGGCCCGGCCGTCGCCAAGGTCATCGGCCACCCGGAGTTCCGGTCCGTCAGTGACCGGTTGACCGCCTTCGTCCAGGCCTACGACCCGGCCACCTGGCGCGAGCCGAAGGACGCCATGGCGCACGAGTTCTACCGCTGGGACCGCTGACCCCGTCCCGCCCGTCCCGCTCGTCCTGGGCCCGCCCCCGGCCATCCGCCGGGGGCGGGCCCACGTGCGCGTCCGGATCGACCGGACGTGGGTCAGTGCCGTCCGAGCCGGCCCGACGCGGCGTCAGCGCCGCCCACACCCGCCCGACGGCACGTCAGCACCATCCAAGCCCGCCCGACGCGGCGTCAGTGCCATCCCGGGCCTGCCCGACATCGCGTCAGCGCCATCCCGGGCCTGCCCGACATCGCGTCAGCGCCGTCCAGACTTGCCCGACATGGCGTCAGCGCCTTCTGGGGGCGGCTCGACGCGGCGTCAGCGCCTTCGGGGCGGGCCCAACACGCCGTCAGCACAGGACCGAATCGGCCCGGACCGCCGCGAATCCTTTTCACCCGTCTCACTGGGGCACCCGGGTGAACCGGGCCGGGACTCCACTCGAATCGAGCACAGTCCGTACCCAAGTCGCCACTCTCCGGTGGCGGCGGACGTCGCGGTGGTTGACGGTGAATCAGACGCAGTTCCCACGAATTCCCTTGTCCGGCGCCGTGCCGGCGATCGCGGGCCTGTGTATCGGAAGGATCAACCTCATGCGTTCTGCACGCACTCTGCTGGCCGGGGCGGCCGTCGCCGCCGTTCTCACCGTCGGCACCCCCATGGCCTTCGCCGACGGCTCCGCCGACCAGGCGAAGAGCTCCACCTCGCAGGACCAGTCCGACCGCGGCGACGAGCACGGTCGCGGCGACGACCGTGGCGACGAGCACGGCCGTGGCGAAGGCCGTGGCGACGAGCACGGTCGCGGCGAGGGCCGTGGCGACGAGCACGGCCGTGGCGAAGGCCGTGGCGACGAGCACGGTCGCGGCGAGGGCCGCGGCGACGAGCACGGTCGCGGCGAAGGCCGTGGCGACGAGCACGGTCGCGGCGGCGACAAGGGCGGCGAGGGCCGCGGCGGCGACAAGGGCGGCGAGGGCCGGGGCGGCGAGCACGGCCGCGGTGGCGAGCACGGCCGCAAGGGCCCGCACGGCGGCGTGCACGCCGGCGGTGGCGGCCTGGCCGTGGCCGAGACCGGAACCACGCTGTCCGGTGGCGGCCTCGCCTCCGGTGCCGTCCTGCTGATCGGCGGCCTCGGGGCCGGCGCGTACGCGCTGCGCCGCAACCGCCGCAACACCGGCGCCACCATCTGACGTCCGGCATCTGACGCCGCCCCCACGCGCCTCCCCACCAGGGCGGCGCGCACGGGGGCGGCGGGTCGTTTTGGACCTTCTGGACCTTTCGGACTTTTTCGGGCCGTCACCGGCCCGGCTGCGCATGGGAATGGAGAAAGAGGAGCGATGGGCGGTCCCGTCCCTGGAATGTCCCGACTGCTGCGCACCGGCATCGGTGCGGCGGCGGTCGGCCTGCTGCTGATGTACAACTCGGTCGACACCACGCCGAGAGCCAACTCGGCGTCCCGCATGATCCGTCCCCCGGCGATCGTGGCGCCGGCCACCCCCCGCCCGTCCGCACCGGCCACCACCCCCGCGGACGCCCCCTCAGAGGCCCCTACGGAGGCCCCTGCGGAGGCCGCCGAGGAACCGGCCCCCGCGCCACCGTCGCTGGGCCGTGCCAATCCGACCCGGCTGCGGATCCCGCAGATCGGCGTCGACGCCCCGTTCACCGAGCTGACGCTCGGTCCGGAGGGCCAGCTCACCGCGCCGCCGCCGGACGACGACAACCTGGTCGGCTGGTACCGGGACGGCGTCTCCCCGGGCGAGCTCGGCAGCTCGGTGGTCGCCGGGCACGTGGACACCACCACGGGCCCGGCGGTGTTCGTGATGCTGAGCCAGATGCAACCGGACCAGCAGATCGAGGTGGAGCGCGCGGACGGCACGGTCGCGGTGTTCTCGGTGGACTCGGTGGAGGCCTTCCCCAAGAACGCCTTCCCGGACGACAAGGTGTACGGCCAGACGCCCGACGCCCAGCTGCGGCTGATCACCTGCGGCGGTTCGTACGACAAGGGCCAGAAGGACTACTCGGACAACGTGGTGGTCTTCGCACACCTGGACTCCTCGCACCCGGCCTGACCGGCAACGCGAACGACCGCCGCCCCCGACTCCCGGGGGACGGCGGTCGTTCGCGTGGGGCCGGTGCTCAGCCGCGCACGGTGGCCTCGAAGGCGTGCAGGTAGGGGTTGACCGGGTGGACGTCCGCGACGTCCAGTCCGGCGTCCTCCATCAGCCGCACCATGCTCTCCTTGGAGTGCTTGGCGCCGCCGACGTTGAGCAGCAGCATCAGGTCCATCGCGGTGGTGAAGCGCATCGACGGGCTGTCGTCGACCAGGTTCTCCACCACCACGACGCGGGCGCCGGGCCGGGCCGCGGCGACCACGTTGGCGAGGGTGCGGCGGGTGCTCTCGTCGTCCCACTCCAGGATGTTCTTGATGATGTAGAGGTCGGCGCGGACCGGGATCTCCACCCGGCAGTCACCGGGCACCAGCCGGGCGCGGGCCGAGAAGGCGCCGCCGTCCTGGAGCCGGGGTTCGGCGCCGGCGACCACCTTGGGCAGGTCGAGCAGGGTGCCGTGCAGCGCCGGGTGCTTCTCCAGCAGGCTGGCCAGCACGTGCCCCTGGCCGCCGCCGATGTCCGCCACCGAGTCGACGCCGGTGAGGTCCAGGTACTCGGCGAGGTCGTGGGCGGACTGCCGGCTGGAGGTGGTCATCGCCTTGTCGAAGACCTTCGCGGAGTCGCCCGCGTCGCTGTGCAGGTAGTCGAAGAACTCCTTGCCGAACAGCTCGGGGAAGACGTTGCGGCCGGAGCGGACCGCCTCGTCCAGCTTCGGCCAGGCCTCCCAGGTCCACGGCTCGGTGCACCAGAGGGAGATGTAGCGCAGCGAGTTGGGGGCGTCCTCGCGCAGCAGGCGGGACATCTCGGTGTGCTCGAAGCGGTCGTCGGAGGTCTCGGAGAAGATGCCGTAGCAGGTGAGCGCGCGCAGCAGGCGGCGCAGCGGCAGCGGCTCGGTGTCGAGGGCGGCGGCGAGATCGGTGAGGCTGGTCGGGGCGTCGCCGAGCACGTCGGCGACGCCGAGCCGGGCGGCCGCGCGGACGGCGGCGGCGCAGGCGGCGCCGAAGACGAGCTCGCGCAGGCGCATCGCGGCCTGGGGAGTCGGGGGCGGTGCGATCGTCATGGGAGGTCTTCCTTGTCGACGG
This sequence comes from Kitasatospora sp. NPDC057940, assembly GCF_042887425.1. Classification (NCBI taxonomy): domain Bacteria; kingdom Bacillati; phylum Actinomycetota; class Actinomycetes; order Kitasatosporales; family Streptomycetaceae; genus Kitasatospora; species Kitasatospora sp. NPDC057940. The sequence continues at coordinate 136,315 of NZ_JBHVPH010000006.1, read as the reverse complement.
GGGCAGGGGTGCCGGGGGCGCGTGCCGGGGGTGGGTCGTACCGGGTGCGGGTGCCGCGGCTCAGCAGCGGCCGGACGGCTCGGACCGCGCGCAGTTGTTGCGGGCGAACGCGTTCTCGCCGGTGTCGCGGTCGGCGATGTCGGCCGGGCTGTTGCCGCTCAGGTGGTTGTCGGCGACGGTGTTGCGGGCGTTGGCGACGCCGACGACGCTCTTGAAGAGGACGATCCCGCCGGAGAAGTCCGAGCTGCCGACGTTGTCGTGGACCTCGTTGTCGGTGACCCGGGCGTCCTCGACGCCGGTGAGCACGATGCCCGCGCCCTGGATGGCGCCCAGCCGCGGGTTGGCCGGGCAGAACATGTTGTTGGCGACGACCTCGTTGCGGCGCACGTCGAGGTCCCCGGCCCGGGGCACGCCCTCGTCGCCGACCACGAAGACGCCGGCGCAGTTGCCGCGGAGCTCGTTGTCCTGGACGGCCAGCCCGCGCAGTCGGCGGACGGTGACGCCGACCCGGTTCTCGGTCAGCTCGTTGCCCTCCACGACGGTGCCCCCGGTGTCGGGCGCGCCGCCCTCGCGGTAGGCGTAGTTGGCGAGGAAGACACCGGACTGGCCGTTGCGGGTCGCGCGGTTGCCGACGATCCGGGCCCGGGTGGAGATCTCCTGGCTGATGCCCTGCTGGGCGTTGTCGTGGACGTAGGTGTCGCGCACGGTCAGGCCGGTGGTGCCGCTGGCGTCGATGCCGTTCTTGCGGAAGCCGGTGACGGCGAGGGTCTCGATGGTGACGTCCGGCAGCGGGGCCGCCTCGGTGCCGTCCACGCAGAGGCCGTGTCCGGCGGTGGCGCAGGCGTTCTCGGTGCCGTCCCCGGGGGTGATCACGCTGTCCGCGCCGGCGCCGCGCAGGGTGAGGCCCGGGGTGGTGATGCGGACACTGCCGGGGTAGGTGCCGGCGAGCAGTTGGACGGTGTCGCCGGGGAGGGCGGCGTCGACGGCCTGCTGAATCGATTCGCCAGGCAGGACGACGTGCAGGCCGTCGGCGGCGTGGGCCGTGGGCACGGCGGCCAGGCCGGCGAGGACGGTGGTCAGGGCGGTGGCGGCGGCGGTGGCCGCGGCGAAGTGGTGGACCCGTCGCGTGGGCATGAGTGGTGACCTGTTCTTTCCGGCGCGCTCGCCGGGGTGCGGCCGGAGCCTGCCGGGCGGCGCGCTAGGTACGCGGTGTCTGTTGTTGCACGGTGTGCAGGTTCGGTGACGGCCGGTGGGTGCGGCCGACTCGACGCTATGGGCCGCCGGGTGGGCCCGCCACCAGGGCTGGGCTGCGGGACTGACGGGGCGTCGGCCGGTGGTGGGACGGCCCGGCGTGGCGCGTACGGCGCGGCGCGCTCCGGGCCGAGCCGCACGGCACGCCCTCGGACCGCCTCCGGCACCGCCGACCGGGCCGCGTGCCACCGCCGACCTGCGGCGTGACATCCTCGGGGCCATGACCACCGCACCCGCAGCGCACCTCGGCACCCTCCGCAACCCGGTCGGCGCCCACGTCCCGGTGGCCGCCCGCGGGCTGGCCGGAACGGGGCTGGCGTACGCGCGCCGGGTCGGCGCCGAGACCGTACAGGTGTTCGTGGCCAACCCGCGCGGCTGGGCCACTCCGCCGGGCAACCCCGCGCAGGACGAGGAGTTCCGGGCGGCCTGCGCCGAGCAGGCGCTCCCCGCCTGGGTGCACGCCCCGTACCTGATCAACTTCGGCTCGGACAACCCGGCCACCCGAGAGCGCTCGGCCGACTCGCTGCGGCACTCGCTGCGCCGCGGCCACGCGATCGGCGCGCTGGGCGTCGTCCTGCACACCGGCTCGGCGGTCGGCACGGCGCCCGGCGGCGGCTCCCGGCGGGCCGAGGCGATGGCACAGGTCCGGGCCGACGTGCGGCCGCTGCTGGACGAACTGGACGCCCTCGGCGAGGACGCGCCCTGGCTGCTGCTGGAGCCGACGGCGGGCCAGGGCAGCTCGCTCTGCTCCCGGCTGGAGGAGCTCGCCGAGTACGTCGAGGCGCTGGACCGGCATCCGAAGGTCGGCGTTTGCCTGGACACCTGCCACGCCTTCGCCGCCGGGCACGACCTGGCCGTACCGGGCGGGGTGACGGCCGCGCTGGACGCCCTGGCGTCGGCGGCCGGGCCGGGCCGGCTGCGGCTGATCCACGCCAACGACTCCGAGGACGTCGTCGGCGCGCGCAAGGACCGGCACGCCAACATCGGCGCCGGGATGATCGGCGCGGAACCGTTCCGCGAGCTGTTCGAGCACCCGGAGACGGCCGGTGTCCCGCTGCTGGTGGAGACCCCGGACCGCAAGCACGGCGGGGACGGCACCGGGCACGCGATGGACATCGCCGTACTGAAGGAACTGCGCGAGCGGGCCGCCGCCCCCACCCTGCCCGCCTGACCTGCCCGCCTGACCTGCTCGGCCCGCCGCGCGGGCAGCGATGAGCCCGGGGGCCCACAGCGGCCCCCGGGCTCATCGGTCGGTCAGCAGTCGCCGAAGCAGTCGTCCTCGGTGTGCTCGTGGACGTTCAGCCAGTTGGCGTGCGGGCCGAACAGGCCGACGCCGGCCGAACCCGACTCCAGGCTCTCCCCGGTCGTCGAGTGCGACCCGTGCCAGGCCGCCATCGCCGGCACCGGCGCCGCGAAGGCAGCGGCGCCCGCCACGGCGGCGATCACGGCGAACTTGCGGATCTTCCCACGAAGCGACATCTGATGTCCTCTGGTTCGATTCTGGTCCTCGATCCGCCTCCCGGAACGGCCGGTGCGGCCACCGGACAGGCGGACGGCGCCCCACCGGGGAAGCGCCGGGCCAACGTTTGCACACGAACGCGCACGCGCCGCGGCGCGCCGCAACCCGGCTGAGGCATTCGGGTGACGACATCCCTCCCCCGGGTGAACACCCTCGGACACCCGGCCGCACACCGAACGACCGGGCCGGAGCACACAGGACGAGTGCCCGTCCGACCGGCACGGGACCGCAAGTCTTGCGGTGACATGCCAGGCCTACTGAACAAATCCCATCGATTTGGTACAGAGTGCCGCCCGGTTCGAGCATGAACGGTGGCTCCACCGAGCACGCGCAGGACCACGAAAGGCGCACCACCCTCATGCAGACCAGCCCGGCCGCACCCCGGCAGGCGACCCGACCGAGCCCGCCGGAGACCCCGGAAGCGGTCACCCCGACGCCCCGCAAGGGCGGCCGCTTCGGCCTGCCGACCGCCACCGCCCTGGTGATGGGCAACATCATCGGCGGCGGCATCTTCATGATCCCCGCCGCCGTGGCCCCCTACGGGACGGTCAGCCTGGTCTCCTTCGTCGTCCTGACCGTGGGCGCGATCGCACTCGCGCTCGTCTTCGGGCAGCTCGCGCGCCGCAACCCGCGCACCGGCGGGCCGTACGTCTACGCCCGGGAGGCCTTCGGGGACTTCGCCGGGTTCCTGTCGGCCTGGTCGTACTGGATCACCACCTGGGTCAGCAACGCCGCGCTCGCGGTCGCCGCCGTCGGCTACCTCGACGTGCTGCTGCCCGTCGGCCACTCCATCGGGCTCAGCATCGCCGCCGCGATGGCCTTCCAGTGGCTGCCCGCGCTGGCGAACCTGGCCGGCACCCGCTACGTCGGTGCCGTCCAACTCGTCTCCACCGTCCTCAAGTTCATCCCGCTGCTGCTGGTCGCGGTGGGCGGCCTGGGCTTCTTCGACGCGCGCAACCTGGGCCCCTTCGACGCCACCGGGCACGGCTGGGCCGGCGGGATGACGGCGGCCGCGGCCATCCTGCTCTTCAGCTACCTGGGCGTGGAGTCGGCCGCGATGAGCGCCGGCCAGGTCCGCGATCCGGAGCGCAACGTCGGGCGGGCCAGCGTGCTCGGCACGGCCGGTGCGGCGGTGGTCTACCTGCTGGGCACGCTCGCGGTCTTCGGCACCGTCGCCCACGACCGGCTGATCCACTCCACCGCGCCGTTCTCGGACGCCGTGGACGCCATGTTCGGCGGCACGTGGGGCGGCACGGCGATCGCCGTCGCCGCGCTCGTCTCGATGACCGGCGCGCTCAACGGCTGGACGCTGCTGGCCGCCCAGGCGCCGTACGCGGCCGCCAAGGACGGGCTGTTCCCGGCCGCCTTCGCCAAGGAGCGGCGCGGCGTCCCGGTGTTCGGCGTCGTGACCAGCGTCGCGCTGGCCTCGGTGCTGACCATCCTCAACTTCGCCACCGGCGCCAAGGGCGCGTTCGACATCCTGGTGCTGGTCACCACCTTCACCGCGACCGTCCCGTACCTGCTCTCCACCGCCGCGCAGCTGTACTGGCTGGTGCGCGGCATGTCCGACAAGGTCTCCGGGGGCCGGCTCGCCCGGGACGCGGTGCTGGGCCTGGGCGCCTTCGGCTTCTCCCTGTGGCTGGTGGCCGGCGCCGGTTACGCGGCCGTCTACCAGGGCGTGCTGTTCCTGTTCGCCGGGATCCTGGTCTACGTCTGGATGGCGGCCCGCCGCCGGGACTGACGGCCCGGGCCCGGACCGGGGTCACGGCGACCCGGGGTCACGCACATCTGACGGATCGTCACACTCCTTGCCCGAAGCGGCGGATGTGGACATCCTTGGCCGGAGGTTTCCCTCCCGGGCGGGTCCGCGCCATCGGCCGGACCGCCCGCGCCGGATAGACGGGAGGCCGGAACCTCCGCACCCTGCACCGCCGTTCCACGCGAACCTCCGTTTCCGTGAACCTTCGAGTACCGGGAGTGCCATGAAGATCCTGAGGCTGTTGACAGCCCCCGCCGCCGTCCTCGCCCTGACCGCCGGCACCGTCACCACCGCCGCAGCGGCCCCGGCGCGGCCGGCCCTGGCCGACGTCGTGGTCCTCGGCCCCGCCGCCAACGGCCAGACCGTGCAGGTCCACGCGGGTGACGTGGTCCAGATCGACCTGCCGCCCTTCCGCGACCACACCGTCACCTGGCTGTCGTCCGTCCCGGCGGCGACCGTGCCCTCGGTGCTGCCGCAGACCTCGGGCAGCACCACCCCCGACAACACCGCGCACGCGACCTTCAACGCGGCCACCGCCGGGACGAGCGACATCACCTGGATCTGGCGGTGCGCCTTCCCGGACCGCGGCTCGGCCTGCCCGCCGTTCGTCTACTACCTGCGGACCACCGTCGTCGTCTCCTGACCGCACGCACTCGAACGGCCGGGGTCCGCAGCCTGCGGATCCCGGCCGTTCGAGTGGGGGGCGAAGGTCACCCGGGCCCGTGGCCCCGCTCCCCCGGAAGCGCCTCGGACACGTTCACCGCGACGACCTCCGGGCGCCCGGTGGCCGGTTCCGCGAAACGGGCGCGGGGCCGCGGGGCGTCCTGCGGCTGGAGGGTGAGGACGTGGTCGGCCAGCGGGAGGAAGGCCGGGTCGTGGGTGATCAGGATCGTGGTGCGGCCCGCCATCAGGCGGCGCAGCGGGGGGATCAGCTGCTGGACGGTCTTCGGGTCCAGGCCGGTGGTGGGTTCGTCCAGGACGAGGACCGGCGCGCCGCGCACGAAGGCCCGGGCGATGGCGACCCGCTGGGCCTGCCCGCCGGAGAGCTGGAAGCCCTCGTCGCCGATGACCGTGCCGTACCCCTGCGGCAGCGCGGTGATGAAGCCGTGGGCGCCCGCGCTGCGGGCCGCGCGTTCGATGTCGCCCTGCGGGGCGTCGGGCCTGCCGTAGGCGATGTTGTCCCGGATGGTCGCGTGGAAGAGCTGCGCCTGCTGGGGCAGGAAGCTGATCGCCGCCCGCAGCGAGGCGATGGTCAGGTCCTGGATGTCGGTGCCGTCGAGGCGGACGGTACCGGCCTGCGGGTCCAGGAAGCGGACCAGGAGCTTGGCGAGCGTGGACTTGCCGCTGCCGCTCGGGCCGATGACGGCCAGGACCTTGCCTGGGCTGACGTCGAAGCTGACGTCGGACAGCACCGGGGCGTCGTGGCTGCCGGCGTAGGCGACGTGGACGCCCTCGAAGGAGACCCGGCCGCGGACCGTACCGGCGTCCCGCGCGGCGGGGCTCTCCCGGACCGGACTGGACAGGTCGTGGATCTCCAGCAGGCGCTCGCCCGAGGCGCAGGCCGCGCCCGCGAGCGGGACGAGCCCGGCGAGCTGCTGGATCGGCTCGAACAGTTGTGCCATGAAGGCGGCGAAGGCCAGCAGACCACCCAGGCTCAGTTCGCCGCGGATCACCTGGAGGGCGCCGACGCCCACCACGACCAGCCCGGCGAGCATCTGGAGGACGTTGAGGAGGGGCTGGTAGAGGTCGGACATCCGGGCGGCGGAGAGCTCGGCGTCCAGCAGGGCCTTCCCCTCGCGGTGCACCCGCTCGACCTCGCGCTCCTCCTGGCCGCAGGTGCGGGTGACCACCACGTTGCGCAGCGTCTCCTCCAGCAGCGCGGTGACGCCGCCGGCGCGGCGCTGGACCTGCCGCTCCCGGATGCGGATGCGGCGCCCGAAGAAACCGGTGGTGAGGATGAACAGCGGCGCGACGATCAGCGCCGCCAGGGTGAGGGGCCAGCTCAGGTAGAACGCCGCGCCGGCGAACAGCACCAGGCTGACCGAGGCCACCGCGCCCTCGACCAGACCGGTCGCGACCATCTGCTCGATCGTCGCGATGTCGGCGGTCATCCGGGCCACCAGGTCGCCGCGCCAGCGGGTCTCCAGGGTGTCGGGCGGCAGGGTGTGCAGATGGGCCAGTGTGCCGGTACGGAGCCGGAGCAGGTACCGCTCCGCGATCCAGGTGCCGGTGTAGGTGCCCGCGAAGGTGAACAGCGCCGCCACCGCGGCCGCGGCGAGCATCGTGCCGCCGAGCGGCCAGAAATCGGCGAAGTGCCGGGGCACCAGGACCTCGTCGATCAGGTCCTTGAACATCCAGACCGAGACGACCTCGCCGAAGGCGCCGAGAACGAGCAGCACCGCGCTCAGCGGCAGCCAGCGCACGTCCGGTCGGACCCACGGCCAGAACCGCCGGAACAGCTCGCGCAGCGAGATGGCGGGCGAGTCCGCCACCGGCCCCTGGTCGATGGCCCGGTCGGCTGCCCGGTCCTCCGGACCCCCCATGGGCGTCGCACCGTGCATGGAGGAACCCCACTCAGGATGAGGGGCCGGCGGTGATACCGCCGGCCCCAGGGATGGGTGTCATGCCGGGCTGTTAAGCACAGCCCGGACCGCCCTTATCTGTCACCAGAAGCCAAACCGACGACGGCGGCCGTGGCGACGGCGGCGACGGTCACGTTCACGTCCGCGACCGCGGTCCCTGCGGTTGAAGTAACTCATCACGACTCCATTTCTTCCCTTGCATTGGCACGCCGCACGTCCACGGCCGACGCCGACGGCGCGGACCCGGGGAGCACGACAGAGACTGCCGTTGCCGTGAGACAGCCCTAAGCGGCGGGCACGTCAGGGATGTGCCTGCCAGAGCCGTTCTCACATCTCCAGTATCCGCCTGACGCCCCCGCTCGCAGCTTCTGGACCGCAACCGTGACCGGTCCTCGGCATGCGAAGGGCACCCCGACGCGGCCGCCCGAACCGCGCCCCTGCGGCCGGATCCGACCCTCCCGACCGACCCCCCGACGAGCTGGATCGGACGCGGAGCCGCCCGACCGGCTCCGCGACTGATCCGCCGTCAAATACCTTTTGTCCGGCATCTCGAAACAGCCGCTCCCGCGCACCGGACACCACCGCCCACCGGTCCGCCGCCGGCCCCCGCGACGACCGCGTCGGCGCGAGCCCCCGACCCTCGCGCCCCCTCCCCGAGCACCCCCGTCCGGGCCGCCGACCCCGCCCGCCGACGCCTACCCGGATGGCGCAGCCGACCGACGGAGCGGAGGTGCGCACCCCCGCCCGGTGCGACGGAAACCCCCGCGTCGAGCCCCATGGAAACGGCCGGAACGAGGCCCCGACACCGCCTGCGCCACGGCGGATCCGCCTTGAGGAGGCGCCCCGGAGCCGCCTTCCGGGCGACTCCGGGGCCCCACGAGAACCCGGAGCGACTGCGTTCGGGTGACGGCGCCACCGTCAGCGGCACCCTCACCCCCCGCTCCCCCGCCGGTATCGCGGCTACGGAGCAGTACTCCGCTCCGCAGGAGCCCTCGTCACAGGAGTCCTCGTCACGGGAGTCTTCGTCCGGGATGCCCCTTTCCCCGAAGGCTGCTCCGAAGGAGACGCCGGTGTGGTGGGGGTGGTCGTCGGCTCGGGCAGCTGGGTGGCTGAGGCCGAGAGCGGGCAACTCGGCGACGGCACCGCAGCGGGCGAGGAGGCCTCAGGGGCCGGGGCCTGGGCCGGGGTCTGGGCCGGGGCCGGTTGTACCGGCACCGGCGTCGCCGGGTACGAGCCGCCTCCGCCCTCGTTCGTCGAGGAGCCGCCGAAATGGCCCGCCACCTCGACCACGCCGCCGCAGGCGAGCAGCACCGCGGCCAGCACGGACAGCCCGGCGGAGGCCCGCAGCGCCCGGGGCGCCGTGGTACGCGGGTCGGTGTCCACGCTCAGTCCACGTATTCCTGGGCGACCTGCACGTACTCGAAGCCTTTGACGTCGGTGGCGATGTGCATCTGACCGGTCTGGGAGGAGGCGATCAGGGTGTTGAGCAGACCGGTGATCGCTCCGCTCAGCGCCGACTCGGTGTCCGAACCGTCGGCGATGAACAGCGCCTTGGTCGCCACCTCCTTCAGCACGTCGCGCCTGGCGGCGCCGAAGCCGTAGGCGATCACGTGCGGATGGCGCGGCCAGTTCCGGTCCACCAACGCGCGGAAGGCGTCCTGCCACCTCGCGTCGGTCGGAGCGCCGTCGGTCAGGAAGAAGACCGCCGGCCGCAGCACGCTGTACTGCTGCGCCCGCAGGCTGCTCACGTCCTGTTCGATGCTCTGCCGCAACTGGTCGAAGGCCTTGCCGTACTCGGTGCCTCCGCCGCAGATCACTTCGGGCATGCTCGGGACCTGCTCCATGTCCGACATCGGGATGACCACGTGCACGTCGGTGGAGAAGGCGACCACGCTGACCCTGGCGAACTCCGAGACGCGCGGATTCGTCGCCAGGTTGTAGTGCAGACGCGAGAGGGTCGCGTTGAGCACCGCCTCGTGCGGCTTCATCGACGAGGAGGCGTCGATCACCACGTAGGTGGGCAGGCAGAGTGACATGGTGTGCACCTCTGAGCTAGTGGGTGGAGGCGATGAGGACGGCCAGGATCACGACGAGGGCGAGCACCCAGATCCACTTGGTGGACGAGCCGGACGCGGCCTTCTTCTTCTCCTCGGCCGTGCTGATGCTGGTGACGGTGACACCGGGGGGCTCCGGGACCGTGCGCGGCGCGGGCTGCGGAAGCACCACCGTCGGCTGCGTCGGGGGCAGTTGGGGCAGCGGCTTGCGTGTCGGACGCGGCACGGCCCTGAGGTAGGGCCCGTTGTTCAGCGCCTGGTTCAACTGGGCGGCCGCGGGCCGTCGCTCCCGGTCGGTCGCGAGCAGCATGTCCAGCAGGACCTCGGAGGCAGCGGGCTGGTTCAGCCAGTGGGACGCGGCGACGCCGTGGAAGGTGCTCGCGTCGCGCCGGCCGGTCAGGCACTTGGCGACGAGCAGGGCGAGCCGGTAGCGGTCGGTGTACTGGTCCGCGTCGGAGCCCGGCGGCGTGAGCGGGTCGGCCCAGTTCGGCTGGTGGATGTCGGGCATCTTCTTCGGCTGGCAGCCGTCGACGTCGATCAGGTAGACGGAACGCCCCTCCGGGCTCCAGAAGGCGTTGGAGAACGACCAGTCCGAGTAGACCAGGCCCAGGCCCTCCAGGATCGCGGCGAGCTCCGTCAGTCGGCGGCAGGCAGCCAGTCGGCCCTCGAAGCCGGGGCAGGGCAGGCCGATGCCCCGGATCGACTCGTCGGACTTCGCCAGCCAGTCGATCTCCAGGAACCGGCGCTCGCTGATCTTGCCGCGCCGCAGCTCGGAACGGTACTGCTCGGGCGCCATCGGGATCACGCACCCGACGGCCGGGTTGCCGGGCTCGCGGATCCGGGCCGCGGGCCAGCACGTCCCGGCGTACAGGGTCGCCCGCTCCGCCTCCGGCAGCGTGTCCGGGGCCGAGATCAGCAGGTCGATCCGGTGGCCGTCCTCCTGGTGCGGGCCGGGCCGGTAGAGCTTGGCCAGCCAGCCCGGATGGCCCGTCAGCGGCCGTACGGCGACGGCCTGGCCGTTGTGTTCGGAGATCGGCTCGGCGAGCGGTCCGAGATCGCCGAGGCCCACGGTCCTCGGCAACGCCCAGCCCCGCGGGTCCACCACCGGGGCGCCGCCGGCGACGGGATCGGAGTCGGTCATGTCCCGCTGCCGTTCCACACCACGACGGCGGTGCGGTCGTCGAGGCACTGCGGTGCGTCGAAGCCGACGTCGGCGGTGAACCGGGTGGCCGGGACCGGCGAGCGCCAGGCGTTCGCGAAGTACTCGTTGACGTTGCCCGCCCGGTCCGCCCACGCGTCGCCGATCCCGTCCGTGACCAGGGCGAGGGCGGCGCCGGCCGGCAGGGTGACGTAACCGTCCACGGCCAGGTGCGGCGTGTCCGGCAGTCGGCCGGCGACCTCGTTCGAGACCACCACGGCCGCGCGGTCCTTGGCTTCGCCGGCGGCGAACTGCCACAGCGGGACGCGCGGGTCGAGTGTCCAGGCCGAACTGTCACCGAGCCACCCGACCCATGCCCGCGCCACGCCGTTCGCGTCCGGCTCGGCGATCACCGCGGTGATCAGCACGGTCGCCAGGTGCGAGGTGCCGACGCCGCGTCCGGCCGCGTGCGCGGCGATCGATTCCGCGACCCGCCCGTACAGGGCCTTGACGTCGAGCCGGTCGAAGCCGACCGCCTCGATCTGCTCGCGCAGCAGGGTGACCGCCTGGCTGGAGGCCGCGGTGGCCCCGATGTCGGACCAGGCCGCGCTGGACAGGCCGTCGGCCACGGCCACGATCGCGTACCGGCTGTCCGGGCTCCGCCCGATCCGGTAGGAGTCCTGTCGTGGCTCGGCGGGCCGGCCGCAGCGGTGGCCGGGCCCGACGACGGAGGCGGCACGGATGGTGAGGGCACCGACCGTGGCCTCGTCGGCGGCGATGCCGTTCTGCACCGTGCGCTCCGGCAGCAGCCAGGGGTAGCCCTGTGCCCGCGCGCCTTCACCGAAGCGGGGCACGCTCAGGTCGGTCGGCCGCTCGCGCAGGAACGGCCGGGGCCTGCCGGGCTGGGCCGCCGACACCGCCGGTGCCGCGACGAAGCGGCAGACCGGCGCCGTCGCGTCGGGCCGGGGCCCCCGGTCGGGCCGGTCCCGCTGTCGGGCGGGCGCCGCGGCGGCCTCGGACCCCAGCGCGGCCGCCGCGCCGACGACACCCACCGCCGCGAGGGCGAACGCGTCCACCAGCCAGCCGTAGTACCGGTGCGGCATGCCGACCTCGGCGCAGGCCCCGATGACGACGGCTGCGAGCAGCCCCGCCCGCACCCAGCCGTCCGTCAGGCCGACCTGCCGGCCGTCACCCCCGCTCACGGCCGCTCCTCACGGTCGCGGGACCTCGGCCCGGAGGCGAAGTGCTGGTCACCGTGCTGCACCGCGAACACCTCACCGGAGCCGGTGGCGGAGTTGACCTGGACCACGACGTCCGGCCGTTGCCCGGTCCGCAGCGTCGCCAGAGCTGTCACGTCCTGGGCCAGAGCCGGGTCCCGGTCGAGCAACCGGAACAGGGCCTCGGTCCAGAAGTCCACGGCCGCGGCGTCGACCGCTCCCCTCGTGGCGGTCGACCCCCGCTCCAGCGCGGCGGACAGTTCCCTGCGGCGGCTGCCGTGGGCCCGGGCGATGACGCCGCTCATCAGTCGCCTCGCCTCGTTCCACAGATCGGTGCCCATCGCGGACACCAGCGCGGTGGCTCCGCTCGCGGCCAGCTCGGCGAGTTCCTGGTTCATCGGCGCTTCAGCCCCGTTCGTTGTAGTGGACGTACTGGCCACCGTGGCCGACGGCGAAGACCGTGCCGTTCCCCGTGGCTCGGACGAGTTGCCCGACGGACGGCGGCTCGGCTTCCGCGGGCCGCTCGCGGGAGCCGGACTCCGGGCCGGGACCGCCGTGCGGCCCGACCGGGCTGCCCGGGTACCAGAGCCAGGCCCGTGCGGCGTACTCCTTGACCCGGACCTCGGCCACGGTGAAGGCACCGGCTTCGAGCCCCTCGTAGCCGTGACCGACCGTCTCCTCGTAGTAGTGCTGCGACAGCACCGCGGCCACCGGGGTGCCGTCCGGACCGTCCAGGGCCGCCTGCCGCAGCGGGGGCGAGTCGAGCAGCCGGGCGAGCGCCTCGAACGGGGTGCCGGAGACGGTGCCGTCCGGATCGAGCCGGACCTCCCCCGCGTGCGCGGCGACCCGTACCCGCAGCCGGGCGTCCGGGCCGGCGTGCCGGTTGTGCTCGCGGATCCGCGAGCCCAGCTCCGGCAGCAGCGGGACCAGCAGTCCCGCCTTGGGCAACCCGAGCGGGGCGACGAGCCGGCAGCCGTCGCCGGTGTCCGCGTACGCGAAGTCCCGCCGGTCCAGCTCCGCGACGCCGAGGGCGCCGAACAGCGCGGACCGCAGCACACCGCGGATCTCCTGCAGCCGCTGCTGACCGCGGCCCGCGGAACCCGCGATGTCGCACGCCAGCAGAGCTCGGTACTCGTACCTCGGATTCACATTCCCTCCGCGATCACGACGAGGGCCGGCAGTTCGAAGATCGATCTGCCGTCGGCACCGAACTCCCGGTGCCGACACGATGGTTAACCAGAACGTAGAGGAGGGGTCCTCGGGTAAACCGGCTACTAATACGGCTTGTCCGGCTTCGGCCGGACGAGGAGGAGGAGTGACCGATGAGCAACACACGGATGCGCGGGGCCGGGGCCTACTGGCCGACGACCGGACTGCTCGGCCGAGTCGGCGAGGCCGACCGCCGAGTCCTGCTGGGGCTCGGCCACGGCGTGGCCTACCCGGCCGGTCAGATCACCATCCGCGAGGCCGACACCTCGGACTTCTCGCTGCTCCTGATCGGCGGCACGGTGAAGGTCACCGCGCACGCACAGGACAGCCGGGACGCGCTGCTGGCCGTGCGGATGGCCGGCGACCTCGTCGGCGAGTTCGCCGGGATCGACGGTCAGCCGCGCATCGGCACCGTGACCGCCTGCGGCCGGGTACTGGCCCGCTACATCCTGCCCGCCGAACTGCTGGCGTGCACGAAGCAGCACCCCGCCATCGGGCTCGCACTCAACGCGAGCGTGGTGGCCAAGCTGCGCACGGCGACCAGCCGGATCGTCGACTTCACCGGCTGCGACGTGCTCGGGCGGCTGGCCAGGATCCTGCACCACCTCGCCGTCACCTACGGGCGCCCCGGCCGCAACGAAGCCCATCTCCCGCTGTCGCAGCCGGAGATGGCCACGCTGGTCGGCGCCGCGGAGTCGTCGATCCACAAGGCCCTGCGGGCCCTGCGGGAGTCGGGCGCGGTCGTCACGGGCTACCGCAGGATCACGATCCTCGACCTGGACCACCTCGCCCGGATCGCCGCCGCCACCGAACCGGCCGAAGCGCGGGCGATCTCACCAAACAGCTAAAAGCGCCGGGTTCCGACGACGGGCCGGCGCCAGCATGACCGAGTGCCGGAACCCGAGCGTCGGAGAGGACCGGAGAGACAGATGCCAGAGAACAACGGTGCTCCGGACGGTTCCACGCGGATCCGGGCGGGCGACGTGTCCGGAACGATGATCGTCGGCAACCGGAACACCGTCACCAACCTGAACATCACCACCGGACACGGTTCGGCCATCACCGTGAACGCGGGGCCTCCGCCGAACCCGGTCAAGCGTCAGCCGATCTCCCACCTGCCGCGTTCCGCCGCCGATCCGCTGATCGGCCGGGAGCGGGAGCTCCAGGCACTGCAACAGGCCATCGGGGCACGCCAGTTGGTACAGATCTGGGGCGCCTCCGGGGTCGGCAAGAGCGCGCTGCTGCGCCACCTCGCCCGCACCCTGCCGCGCGGGCCCGAGGGCGCGGCCTACATCGAAGCCGGCGGACGGACGGCCGACGACCTCGCGCAGGCGATCTTCGACATCAGCTTCGACGCACCGAACTACAAACCGTCGCTGGAGGTGCTGAAGGAGCACCTGAAGACCCTGCGGCTGCGGATCTACCTGGACGACGCGGGACTCGACGAGAAGGACCTGCACCGGCTCTTCGACCTGGCCGAGCACTCCACGTTCGTCTTCACCTCGCAGCGCCGGTCGTCGGTCACCGGCGTCCACCCGATCCGACTCGACGGACTGACGGCCCCGGCAGGGGTGGTGCTGGTGCAGACGGTCCTGGCCCGCGCGCTGCGGCCCGACGAAGCGCGGACCGTGACGGCACTGTGCGACGCCGTGCACGGCAACCCGCTCCGCCTGCGGCGCATCGCCCTGTCGGCCGCGACCGGCAAGGGCCTGCCGGGCATCGCCGATCTGCCCGCGCTCCTTCCCGCGCTGCTCAACAGGCTCCGGCCGGAGGAGCGCGACCTGCTGTACCTGCTCGGCTCGCTGTCGGGCGCCGAGTTGGCCGCCCGGCAGCTCGACGCCCTGCTCGGCCGCACGGACAGCAACGCACTCGCCGGCGGACTGGTGCGGCACGGCCTGCTGGTCGCCTCGGAAACCGGCTACGGGTGTCCGCCGGACGTCGCCGAGTGCGTGCTCAAGAGCCGGATGACGCAGTACCCCGCCGCGCCGCTCTGCCGGGCGCTCACCGCCTGGGTCGAGTCACGGCAGACCACCCCGGACGAGGTCGCGGCCCACTTCCAGGCCCTGGACGTCGCGGTGCTGGGAGCGGAGCGGAGCGGACAGGCGCAGCTCGGCGTGGCGCTGGCCCGGGCCGCCTCGCCGAAACTGGCGCTCTCCCGGCAGTTCGACGCGTGGGGCAGCCTCCTCGGAACCGGCTGGTCCGCCGCGAAGAGCGCGGGAGACCGCGCGGGCGAGGACTTCTTCCTGGGGGAGGCGCGCACCCGCCGCAAGGCGCTCGGCCGGGCGGCACTGACGACGGCCCTGGTGCTGGAGGCAGGGGTGCTCTGGCAGGAACTCGCCGCCCTGCAAGCGCACTCGGTGGCCCACCAGGCCGCCACGACGGCGATCACCGCCGTGCCGCCGATCGACCCGGCCACCACGGCACACGCCATCGGCCAGTCCCCGCTGATCACGCACCCGGTGGTCAGCCCCCCGACGGTCACCCACCCGGTCGTCCAGCCCGTCGTCCAACCGCCAACGGTCACCCACCCTGTCGTCCAACCACCGGCCGTCACCCACCCCGTCGTCCAACCACCGGCCGTCACCCACCCCGTCCCCGCCTCCGGCGCCCCGGCGCCCGTGCACCCGCCGGGTACACCGCACGTGATCGACCTGTCCCAGTCCGCCCCGCAGCCCCCGGCCGGGGGCCATGTGGCCGGCGCACACTCCCCCTCGCAGGCGGCGCCGCACCGAATCGACCTCTCGGGAACGCACCACTCCGCCGCCCAGCACACGCACACCGTGAGCGCCACCACCACGTCCAGCACGGGCCACGCGGTCACCACCGCCGGCGCAGCGGCCGCCAAGGGCGGAGCAGCCCTCGCCGTCGCCTGCGTGGTCGGCGCCTCAGCCGTACTCGGCGTGGGCGCCATGGTCTACACCCAGAACCAGTCGAACCTGGCCAAGCCGGCCCAGCCCACCTACTCGCCGGCCCCGCCTCCGAGGGTCTACACCCCCGCCCCGCCGGTCTACACTCCCGCCCCGCCGGCCCCGTCTCCGAAGGTCTACACCCCCAAGCCGCCGGTCCCTGCCCCCGTCGTCACGCCGGACCCCGTCGATCCCGTGTGCGCAACGGTGGTAACGGAATTGGGAAAAGAGACCCAGCAGCACAATGCCGACCTGACCGCCGTTCACAGCGCCTTCGACTCGTACAACAACGCCGTAGCCGCCTACAACTCACGACGGACCTCCGCCGTTCCCGACGGCAGCACGGTGAAATCCCGTATCGACATCATCCTCAAAGACCTGCGCGCCAGCGAGTCCACGTTGCGGGGAGCCCTATCGCAAGCGCGGGACGGATCCGTGGTATCCGACCTCAAGGGCCTTCTGACCGCCAGCCAGCAGGAGGAGAACCAGTTCCGCGCGGCTCGGAACGACCTCACCACCGGCTACAACACGGCCGGCCAGGCTTCGGCATTCAACTCGGCCTGGCAGAGTCTGGTGATCCACTGCACCGCCTGGTAATCCGCCCCAAGACCGACCAGGAAAGGCCGACCATGTCTACGGAATCCACCCCCGGCACCATCCACGCCGGAGACGTCTCCGGCACCTTCATCGTGGGCGACAACAACCACGTGACGAACACGAAGCATCACCCCGAGCAGCCGCAGCCCCAACCGCGCCAGCAGAACTCGGCCGAGGACCAGGCGGCCGTCTTCGCCGTGGAACACGGCACCATGCACGTCACCTACAACCACAACGCCGAAGCCGCGCCCGAGCCGGAGGCCTGAGCAAGGCGTCAGCCCCGATCGGCCAGCAATTCCAGGTCCTGGGCGTTCAGCGTCGCCGTCTTCAGCAGTTCCCTGACCAGGTTGACGCTGAGCGTCGAGCCGACCGGCTCGCCGACCTCGTCGCGCGTCAGTCCGCGCACGCCCCGCCGGCGCAGCCGTTCACGCACGTCCTCGACCGTGTTGGCGACCGACTTGTGGGTCCAGAGCTTGGTCGCGTGGGGCGAGGCGTTGACCAGCCGGGCGGTCTCCTCCCAGGCCGACGGGAGCGGGAAGGCGTCCTGGCCCTCCAGGTAGCGCCGGGCGAGCGCGGTGAGCACCAGCCGCTCCTGGAGGGAGAGCAGGTAGACCGTCTCGGGGGCCGCGGTATCGGCGTTGCTCGTGGAACGGGGGTGCAGGTCGTCCCCGTCCACGACGCGGACCTCCACCAGGTGGGACCGCCGCTTGGACGAGTTGATCACCAGCGGGGTGTACCCGGGCCCGATGATCCGCTTGTGGCTGGTGAGCATCAGCACGCCGTCGGGCAGTTCGATCGGCAGACTGCCGGTGTTGACCAGCCACCAGTCGCCGTCCGTGCCGGCGCAGGTGAAGACGCCGTGCCGACGGCTGACGGTCGGGTCGTCGACACCGACCGGTACGTGCACGTCCTCGCGGTCCCGGCCGAACAGCAAGGTGTACCGGCGCGGCGGCACGGCGTACCCGCCCTCCGGTCCGAGCACGAAGATCGTCCCGGGTGGCGCCGGGGGCACCCTGCCGGAAGGACTGCCCGGCGGCAGCATCTGGGGTGGGAAGTTCTCGTACGCCATCTCGCTTACCTCCGCCTCGGCTCGCGCCAGTGTACGAGCGCACCTGGAGGACCATTCCTCCTGCGGGCATGCGGCGTGTCCAGCCCGCGGAACCGACAACTCCGCTTGCCCGGACTGGACTTGCTCGATAGCCTGCCCGCCGTGAGCGAGATCAGCCGGCGAGCTGCCGCGATCGACGGCATGGTCGCCGAACCACTCGGCCCGGGCGATCCGCAGGAGATCGGCAGCTTCAGCATCATCGGCCTGCTCGGCACCGGCGGCATGGGCGAGGTCTACCTCGGTGTCTCGGACAGGGGCTACGCCGCTGTCAAACTCGTCCGGCCGCGGCTGGTCCCCGGCGAGCGCTTCGAACGCGAGGTCGGCATCCTCTACCGTGTGCCGCTCGGAGTCGGGCCGCGGGTGCTGGCGAGCGACGCCACTCCGGAACGCCCGTGGTTCGCCGCCGAGTACGTCCCCGGGCTCACGGTGGACGAGGCGGTCCGGCTGCACGGCCCGCTTCCCGCCGAGGCGCTGTGGCTGCTGCTGGCCGAGACAGCCGCTCAGCTGCGGGCCGTACACGCGTCCGAGATCGCGCACCGCGACATCAAGCCCGCCAACGTCATGCTGGTGCGCGACGGCGTGAAGCTGATCGACTTCGGCATCGCGCGCGCCGCGGACCAGGCGAGGCTCACCAGGAGCGGCGGCAGCTACGGAACGCAGGGCTTCTCGGCACCGGAACAGCAGACCGGGGACGAGGACGTGGCAACGCCTGCGGACGTCTACTCGCTCGCAGCGCTCCTGCTCTACGCCGCCTCGGGTCGCACGCCCGGCGCCGTCCCCGACGTGGGGCCGCTGCGCGCCGTGGACGCCGACCTCGCCGCCCTCCTCGGGCCCTGTCTCGCCGCCGACCCCGGAGCACGCCCCACCGCCGACGAGATCGTCCTGGCGACGCGCACGCACCGGCTCGGCCCTCCCCCGTCCTGGCCGCCCGAGGTCATGTCACGCATCGACGCTCGACGTGCCTTCGCCGAAACGCCGGTCGGCAAGCTGGAGACCGTCCCGCCACCGGATACGAGCACGGACCCGAAGCCTGACATCGGGCCCGCACCCCTGGCATCACCTCGCCGCCCGCGCAAGCACCTGCTCCTGCTGCCGATCGCCGCGGTGACCGCCCTCGGCGCGGTCGCGGTGTTCGCCCTCAGCCCGTCCACCTCCCCGCAGCACCACGACGCGCAGGAGTCCAACGGCGTGCAGGTCGCCGTCGAGCCCTTGGCCGGGACGACGCCCGGGCCCTCCGCGAGCCCGAGCGCCTCGATCTCCGCCACCGCCACCGCCACCGCCGAACCCTCTCCCCCGCCTTCGACCGCCCCGGCCGGCACCACGCGGGCACCCTCCCCGAGCCTGCGACCCTCAACCTTCGCTGCCGCCAAACCCGCTCCCCAGCCCCCGACCACCCCGCCTGGCGAAACGGCCACCCCACCGGGCACGGCCACCGCCGAACCCCCAGCGGCCGCCCCCAGCCCCACCTCGTCATCGATCCGCGGCATCAACGGCAGCGACGACCCGGCACAGGTCAAGGGCTCCGAGGCGGACACCAGTTGGCTCGGCCCCGACGCCGCCTGTTCCGCCTGGCTGGACGACAACGGCTCCGGCTCGCTCGCGGGCGTGCTCAACACCTCCCTGGCCCAGACCTGCGTCGCCGAGCTCGCCCGCAGCGACGGCATCACGTACACCTTCCGCGCCTCTGTGGGCGCCGCGAAGACGAGCTTCGTCCCAGACATCGGCTACACGATGTGGATCTGCGTCTGGAACGCGAACAACCGATCCGGCGAGCAGTGCTCCGCCCGCTTCGGCATGAACGGCACCACCCCGGTCCGCCGGTGAAACGAGGCCGCCGCCAGGAGCATTCCCGGGCCACCACGCCCAGCCGCCCGCAGGCCCACCCGCTCGCCCGCGAGCACCACCTGACCCGAACGGGCCAGGTGGGCGGGGCCGGATGACTCGGATGCCCCGGCCGGCGGGCGGGGCAACCGGGCTGGCCCTACGGTGCGGTGCGAGGGGGTCACCTGAACGGAAGGCTGTTACTGGCATGGCCGGGAAATTCGAGCTGTACAAGGACGAGAGCGGGATGCACCGCTTCCGGCTCAAGGCGAGCAACGGGACGGTCATCGTCACCGGGGACCCGCACGAGAGCAAGGACGAGTGCCTCAGGAGCATCGAGTCGCTCCGCAAGCTCGCGCCGTACGCGGAGCTCAAGGAGGCGGCCGGGTCGCACTGAGGCGGCGCGGTGCGGGCGCGGGTCGGCGATGCAAATCGCCGACCCGCGTTCGCTTCTATGACAGATCCCTTTGGCCGGGTGCACGCCGGGCGCGGAAAGAACACTGGCATGCGCGTCGTCATCGTCACCGAATCCTTTCCGCCCGAGGTCAACGGAGTCGCCCACAGCGTGCTGCGGACGGCCGAGCATCTGGTCCGCCGGGGCCACCAGCCACTCGTCGTCACCCCCGCGCCCGCGCGGGGCGCCGCATGCCCGCCGCACACCTTCGGGGGCTCCGAAGCGGTGGAGCTGCCGGTGGTGCGCATTCCCTCGGTGCCGCTGCCCGGGTACCCGCAGGTGCGGATCGCGCTGCCGAGCCGGCAGCTGGCGGCCGCCGTCGCCGGGCACCGGCCGGACATCGTGCACCTGGCCAGCCCGTTCGTGCTCGGCGCGCGCGGGGTGCAGGTCGCGACCCGCCTCGGTGTCCCCGCCGTGGCCGTCTACCAGACCGACCTCGCCGGGTACGCGCACGCCTACCGGGCCGGGCGGGGCCTCGGGGAGGCGGCCGCCTGGCGGCGGATCCGGGCCGTGCACCGGGCCGCGGCCCGGACGCTGGCGCCGTCCACCCCCGCAGCCCAGGACCTCACCGCGCACGGGGTGCCCCGGGTGCAGCTGTGGCCGCGCGGGGTGGACTCGGTGCGGTTCCACCCCCGGCACCGGGACGAGGCGCTGCACCGGGCGCTCGCCCCGGGCGGGGAGGTGCTGGTCGGGTACGTCGGGCGGCTGGCGCCCGAGAAGCGGGTCGACCTGCTGGCCGCCGCGTCGGCCCTGCCCGGGGTGCGGGTGGTGGTGATCGGGGACGGGCCGTGCGGGCCCGGGCTGCGGGCCTCGATGCCCGGCGCGGTGTTCCTCGGCCGCCGGACCGGCGAGGAACTGGCCCGCTGTTTCGCGACCCTGGACGTGTTCGTGCACACCGGCCCGCTGGAGACCTTCTGCCAGACCATCCAGGAGGCGATGGCGAGCGGCGTGCCGGTGATCGGCCCGGCCGCCGGCGGCCCGCTGGACCTGGTCGCGCACCACCGGACGGGCCTGCTGGTGCCGCCCCGGGACGGCGCCGCGGTGGCCCGGGCGGTGGCGGAACTGGCCGCCGACCCCGGGCGGCGGGCCGCGTACGGGCGCGCCGGACGGGCCGAGGTGACCGCTCGGACCTGGGAGGCGGTCGGCGACCTGCTGCTGCGGCACTACGCGGAGGTCCTCGCCGAGCACCACGGCGCACCGGTGGCTCCCCCTGCCGCTCCCCCGGCGGCCGTCGAGCCGGTCGCCGTCGTGGAGGAGCTGCCGGCATGACGGACACCGCCGACCGCGAGCCGCTGACCATCGTGCGGCTCGCGAACTTCGTCACCCCGGTCTCCGGGGGCCTGCGCACCGCGCTGCGCCACCTCGGTGCCGGCTACCTGGCCGCCGGGCACCGGCCGGTGCTGATCGTGCCCGGGGAGCGGCGCAGCGAGGAGGAGGGCGAGCAGGGCCTGGTGGTCACCCTGCCCGGGCCGGTGCTGCCGGCCAGCGGCGGCTACCGGGTGCTCACCGACCGGCGGGCGGTGGCCGCCGAACTGACCCGGCTGAAGCCCGACCGGCTGGAGGTGTCCGACCGCACCACGCTGCGCTGGACCGGCAGTTGGGCCCGGCGGCACGGCGTCCGCTCGGTGATGGTGTCGCACGAGAGCGCCGTCGGGGTGCTGCGCACCTGGGGGCTGCCCCGCCCGCTCGCCGACGCGGCCGCCGACCGGCTCAACGCGGCGACGGCCCGTACGTACGACGCGGTGCTCTGCACCACCGACTGGGCGGCGGCGGAGTTCCGGCGGATCGGCGTGCCCAACCTGGCCCGGGCCCCGCTCGGCGTGGACCTGGACGCGATGCGCCCGCTGCCGCCGGCCGCGCGGGCCCGGGAGCGGGCGCGGTACTGCGGGCCGGACGACGTGCTGCTGGTGCTCTGCTCCCGGCTCTCGGCCGAGAAGCGGCCCGAGCGGGCGGTCGAGGCGCTGGCCGCACTGCGGGCCCGGGGGCTGCCGGCCGTCCTGGTGGTGGCCGGGACCGGACCGCTGCGGGACCGGCTGGCGGCCCGGGCGGAGCGGCTGCGGCTGCCGGTGCGCTTCCTCGGGCACCTGGGCCGACGGGAGGAAGTGGCCCGGCTGCTGGGCTGCGCGGACGTGGTGCTCGCGCCCGGGCCGGTGGAGACCTTCGGGCTCGCCGCGCTGGAGGCGCTGGCCTGCGGGACGCCGGTGGCGGTCAGCCGCTCCTCCGCGCTGCCCGGGCTGATCGGCCTGGCCGGGGTGGCCGCCGCCGACACCGGCGCCGGATTCGCCGCGGCGGTACGGGAGTTGCTGGCGCGCCCGGAGCAGGCGCGGCGGGCCGGCGCCCGGGCCCGGGCCGAGCGGTACGGCTGGCCGGCCGCGGTGGCCGCGTTCCTCGCGGCCCACGGCGTGCGGAGCCCCGACGTGCGGAACCCCGGTGCGGTGGAGGAGGGTTGGGATGAGCGTGCTCGGCACCGGGCGTGACCGGTCCGCGGACGACCGGCCGGCCACCGGCGGGCCGCTGCGGTTCGTCGCGCTCGGGGACTCGCTGACCGAAGGGGTCGGGGACCCGGTCGGCGAAGGTTGGCGCGGCTGGGCTGCCGTCCTGGCCCGCTCGCTGGCACCCGAGGGCGGCGTCGAATTCACCAACCTGGCGTGCAGCGGCGCCCTGACCGCCGACCTGACGAACCGTCAACTCCCCGCCGCGCTGGCGCTGCGGCCGCGGTTCGCGGCCGTGGTGGTCGGCGGCAACGACACCCTGCGGGCGGGCTTCGACATCCGGCGCACCACCCTGGAACTGGACGCCACCCTGGGTGAACTCTCCAGCCACGGCGCCGTCCTGCTGACCGCCTGCCTGCCCGATCCGGGCACCCTGCTCCGCCTGCCCGCGCCGCTGGCCCGACCGCTGGCGCGGCGGATGCAGGCCGTCAACACCGTCGTGCACGCCCTCACCGCCCGGCACCGGGCGGTGCACCTGCACATCGCCGAGCTGCCGTGGTGCGCGCAACGGCGGCTGCTCAGCGTCGACCGGCTGCACCCCAGCGCCGAGGGCCACCACCTGATCGCCCGCGGGTTCCACCAGCTGCTCGCCGCCGCCGGCCACCCCCTCGGCCCGCCGCCCGTCGACACCCCCGCCGAGCCCCCGCCCGGCCGGGCCGCCGACCTGTGGTGGATGGCCACCCAGGGCACCCGCTGGGTCGCCGCCCGCAGCACCGACCTGCTGCCCGGGCTGCTCGCCCTGGCGGCGGCCGAAGGCCTCGCCCGGCTGCGCGGGTCCAGCGGACGGCACGACGAGCAGATGGCCCGCGCGGCGGCGCAGGCCCTCGCGTCACTGGGGTGAGGCGGCGAGGGCCCGGCTAGGGCGGCTCGTGGGGGGAACCATGAAAGAGGTCCGCCGAGTCGTCGGGGGGACACGGCCTTCGAACCGGGCCTGACGGAGGGAGCAGCGGTGGACGCGTCATCCGGGAGCGGGCGGGAGTTGCTGGCGGCGGCGGGGGTGCTGTTCCCGGACGAGCGGGGGCGGGTGCTGGTGGTGCGGTTGCCGTACGACCGGAAGCATCCGGTGGCGATCCCGGGCGGCGGGTGGGAGCCGCAGGACCGCTCGCCGCGGGAGACCGCGCTGCGCGAGGTGGTGGAGGAACTCGGGTTCACGCCCCGGCTGGGGCCGCTGGCCTGCGTCGACTGGACGCTCGACCACTTCCGGCCGCCGATCGCCGCGTACCTGTACTGGGCGCAGCCGCTCACCGCCGAACAGGCCGCGGCGATCCGGCCGGACGCGGCGGAGGTCGGCGGCTGGGTGTGGCTGACCCCGGAACAGGCGGGCCACGCGCTGCCGCCCCTGCTGTCCCGCCGGGTCACGGCCTGCCTGCGGGCGCCGCGGTCGGCCGGTCCGCTGGAGCTGGAGGACAGCAGGCCCGTGGGGCACACCCTCGACCACCTGCCGGCGGACGAACCGCCGCCCGCGTACACCGGGCTGGCCGGGGTGCCCGCCCTGGGCCCCGCCCCCGGCGGGCCGGCGGCGGGGCCCGGGTACGAGCCGCCGATGGACCGGGCCACCTACATCGCCACCCGCCCGCGGATCCGGGCCAAGGCGCGGGCCCTGTTCACCGACGACGACGGGCGGGTCCTGCTGGTCCGGCTGCGGCCGTGGGACGGGCCGCGCGGCCGGGTGCCGCGCTGGACCCTGCCGGGTGGCGGGATCGAGGCGGACCGGGAACTGCCCCGGGCGGCCGTCCGGCGCGAGATCCGCGAGGAACTCGGCTGGGAGGTCGAACCGGGGCGGCTGCTGGCGCTGGACTGGCAGCCCGGGACAGCCGCCGACCCGGAGGCCGACCCGGCGACCGGGCGGGACACCGCCGTGCTGGTGTCCGTGTTCGACGGGGGCACGGTGACGGAGCGGATGCTCGGTTCGATCGCGCTGCCGGAGGAGGAGCTGGTGGAGTGGCGGCTCTGCGGCCCCGCCGAGGCACGGGCGCTGCTGACCGGCCCGTCCTGGGCCCGGACGGCCGCCGCGCTGGCCGCGCGGGAGCGGGCGGGCGGGCCGGCCGAGCTGGTGCGCGGACGCGCCGCCGGGTAGCGGCGGGCGGGCCGGGCGGGCGGACGGGTCGAGCGGGTTCAGGAAGGCGAGTCAGGCGGGCCGGTCGGGCGGGGCTGTTGGGCAGGGCGGACAGGGCCGGGTCGGGTGGGTCACACTGGGGCCATGCAGAACGGGATCACGCAGCACGGGATCACGGAGGCGCTGGCCGGCCGGCGAGTGGCGTCGGTCAGCGGCGGCGACCGGCTGGACCTCACCCTCGACGGGCCGGTGACCGTCCGGGTGGCGCACGAGTTCCGCCTCGCCGCGCCCTCCTTCACCGCCCCGGCGGAGGTCGAGCACTACTTTCCGGCGCTGACCATCCGCCCGACCGGCACCCTGCTCGCGCTCGTCGGCCGGACCGTCGACACCGCCGAGATCACCCTCGCCGGCGGCCTGGAGCTGGCCTTCGCGGAGGGCGGCGCGCTGTCCGTCCCGCCGCACGCGCAGCTCGCGCCGTGGAGCGTGGAGACCGCGGAGGGGGCGGTGTGCGCGGGGCTGCCGGGCGGCGAGGTCCGGTGGACGGCGCCCGGCGCGGCCTGAGCCGACGCCGGGCCGACGCGTCGTCCGGTCGGACTCTCCGGCCCGTCCGGCCTGTCCGAGCCGACCGACCTGTCAGACCTCCAGTTCGGCCTCGATCCTGGTGAGCTGGTGGCGGGCCATCGCCAGGTTGGCCCGCGCCTTGTCCAGCGCCAGGTAGAGGAAGAGGCCCTTGCCGGTGCGGCCGGCGAGCGGCCGGATCAGGTGGTACTGGCTGCTGAGGGTGATCAGGATGTCCTCGATCCCGTCCTGTAGGCCGAGCATGTCCATGGTGCGCATCTTGGCGCGGACCACGTCCGTGTTCCCCGCCGCGGCCACGTTGAGGTCCAGCCCGCCGGGGCCGTCGAGGGTGGCGAGCGCCATGCCGCTGTTGTAGTCCACGAGTGCCGCGCCGATGGCGCCCTCGATGCTGGTCATGGCCTGCTTGAGCGCGCCGGCTGCGTCGGTCATCTGGGTAACTCCCTTTCGGTGGTTGGGTGCTGGAGTGGTGGGGTGCTGAGGTGCTGGGGTCGTAGCTGCGGTCGGGCCGGGAGCTTGACCGGTCAGGCCGGGTCGCGGGGGTCCTTGGGCAGGAGGCTGTCGCTGAGCAGCCCGGCGATCCGCTGGGCCGAGCGGCGGGCCTCCAGGTGCAGCCGGCCGACGTTGACGTCCGGGTGCGCCAGCAGGGCCAGCACGCAGCTGCCCCCGGCCGCGTAGGTGGCGACGTAGCCGTGCTCGCCGCGCACCAGCGACTCGCGGAACTCGCCCTGGCCGGTGGTGTCGGCGAGCCGCTGGGCCAGCGACAGCGAGGCCGCCGTCATCGCGGCCAGGCCGGAGGGTTCCGCCCCGTGGGTGTCGTGCGCGACCAACAGGCCGTCCACGCTGGCCACCAGGCCACCCGCGAGGTGCGGGACGCGCTGCTTGACGGCGCGGAGCTCGGCGAGCAGTTCGGTCTCCAAGGCGATCAGTTGTCTCCTTCCGACACGCTGCTTGAGCGCCCGCCTCATGGCCGGGACGGCGGGGTCGCGGGTGGAGAGTGGTTCAAAGTCGGGCCTCCAGAAGGGTTCGGACCCGGGTCAGCAGCGCGATGTCCGGGTCGGGGACGGCCAGCGGCGGGTGGTCCGCGGCCGTGGTGGGCGGGTGATCGGAGCGGGTGGGGGCCACGGGGCCGGGCGGCGTGGCACCGGTGAGGGTGGCGCCGGGGACCCGGCGGTGCAGGCCTCCCGGCGGGCGGGCGGGGGCCGGCGCGTCGGGGGCCGGCGCTTCGGCTTCCGCGACGGGCGCCGCAGGCCTCGGCGCCCCAAGTGCCCCAGGTGCCAAGGGCGTCGCGGGTGCCACGGGCGTCGCAGCGCTCGGTACCACCGCCGGCGCCACTCCCGGTGCCACCGCCGACGCGGCCGCCGGTGCGGCGTGCCGCGGGGCGGCGAGCAGCCCGGCGGCGGCCAGGCGGCGGACGTCCGCCGTGACGCCGAAGCCGGACCGGCCGAGCAGCCGCGCCAGGTCCGCCGGGGTTCTTCGGCCGTCGGCGTGGTCCAGCAGTTCGCGCCGGCGGCCGGGCGGGCGGTTCGACGGCCGCGGGAGCGGCACCACCGGGCGGACCGGCGCGGTGTCGAGCTGCGGCCAGGGCCAGATCCGTTCCAGCAGCCGGCCCCGGCGCTCGACCTCGCGGCGCAGCCGGCCGGGGTCGACCGTGGCCACCGGGCCCAGCCAGTGCCGGGCGTCGGGCTCGAACCGCCAGACGCCGCCGCTCCGGTCGGCGAGGACGAAGAACGCGGCGTCGAAGAGCGTTCCCAGGTGGCCGAGTTCGAGCTCGCCCCGGGTGAGCAGCCGCCGTTCGACCAGGGCCTCGCCGACCCGGGCGCGCGGGCCGTGGAGCCGGAGCAGCTCCGCCCACTGCCCGGGGGTGATCCGGCCGCAGCCGGTGAGCAGTTCGGCCAGGCCGGGCGCGCGCGGGGAGTCGGCGTGGGCCACCTGGCCGTCGACGAGGTGCAGGCTGCCGAGCGGGCCGCACAGGGCGCCGGTGGCGCGGCGGGCGGCGAGCAGGCCGAGGGCCTCACCGGGGGTCTGCGGCGGGGCGGGCCGGCGGACGGCGGCGGGCGCGGCGGTCATCCGGGCCACCGGCCGGTGGAGCGCGGGCGGCGGGGGCGACCCGTCCGGCGTGCTGGCCGAAACCCGATGGCCGCGGCGGGCGTCCCGCTCACCCCAGCACCAGTTCCTCGGCGAGCGCCTGGAGGCGGTAGCGGGCGGCGGCGAGGTTGCCCTGGGCGCGGTCGAGCCAGAGGTGGAGGACGAGGCGGCTGTCGAAGACGGTGTCGATGAAGCAGATGAGGTGGTAGCTGCGGCCGGCGGTGACGATGACGTCCTGCAACGGGGACCGCCGGTCCTCCGCCCCGGTGAAGGTCTGGCTCTCAACGGCCGCCCGTACCAAGTCGGTTGTCTCGGCTGCCGCGGTCTCGTGGTCGCCGGTCGGGCACTCGCCGAGGCTGCCGAGCGCGAGTCCGCTGCTCCAGTCGACCAGGCTCGCGGAGCGTGCCCCGGAGATCGACATCGCTCCGGCGAGGCATTCGTCGATACCCGGCACACCGGCTCCTTCGAGGGGGTCTGGGCAGCCGGGCGCAGCACGGCACGGCCGGGCCGCCACCAGCAGTGGCGGGCTCGACACGGAAGGCTACTGCCGGATTCCATATGACGAACATTCCAATGGCATATTCACATCAGTAGCGTCCACTTCCGGCCAAGGTGTGACAGGGCGCCAGCCACCGGCGCCGGACGAACCCGCTGGCCCGGGGGTGGTCGTGGACCGCAGCCCACCGCCACCGGCCGACCACCTGGCAGGGGAGCTTGGCCGAGAACCGGCCGCACGGCAGGGTTTCGACCGCCGGCATGCGGTAGAAGGGCCGGGCGAACAGGTCTACACCATCGGGTCGCCGCCCGACTGCCGCCGGAGCCCCCGGACATGACGAAGGGGCCCGTTCCGCTGGACGGAACGAGCCCCTTCGGGTGGAGCGCCAGGCCCGGGTCGCACGGACTCTTCCTACTGAAAGTAGGACGTGCTCTGGTAGCACCGCTGACGCCTGTTCGGGAGGTTGTTTCCCTCCCGACGAGAAGAACATTAGCAGGTCATCACGCCTGCTCAGAAACCGGATGGAGGAACGGGACCGGACCCGGCGGTACAGCGGCGACCCGACCCCGACACGGCGGCCCCGACACGGCGACCCCGGCCCCGACGCGACCGCCCCGACCCCGGCACGGAGGGCGGTCAGGGCAGCAGCGCCCGGTAACCCGCGATCAGGGCGGTGAGGCCCAGCTCGAAGGCCCGGTCGGCGCGTTCACGGCCGGCGGGGACGGCGTCGAGGGCGTCGGCCAGACGCGGGGTGGCGTCCCGGTCGACGGCGTCGACCATGACGTCCGGGGCGACCAGGTCGAGCGCGGAGCCGAGGATGAAGCTCTCCAGGGCGGTGATCACACCCATCACGTCCCGTGCGGCGAAGCCCGCGCCCTCCAGGGTGGCGACGGCGCGCTCGTACAGCGCGTGCATGAACGGTTCGGCGAGCGGGGCGGTGGCGAGCAGGCGGACGATGCCGGGGTGTTCGGCGAAGGCGTCCCGGTAGGCGTGCGCCCAGGTGCGCAGCGCCGCGTCCCAGGGCTGGTCCCACATCGACTGCTCGCCGATGGTGCGGACGAGTTCGGCACGCATCAGGGCGACGATCTCGGCCCGGCCGGTGACGTGGTGGTAGAGCGCGGAGGGGCTGACCTTGAGGGCGCCGGCGAGGCCGGGGATGGTGAGGTCGCCCGCCTCGTCGACCAGCCGCAGCGCGGTGTCGACGATGCGCTGCCGGTCCAGCAGGGGTGTGCGCGGCCTGGCCATGCCGGTTCCTCGTCTTTCGGGGAGTTCTTCGGGGAGCCCTTCAGGGAGCCCTCCGGAGAACCCTCAAGATCATCGTTATCCAAGCGTTACTGAATGGCTTTCAATAAAACTCTTCCGCACCCGCCGGTGCCGCGCCTACGGTAACCGAACCCCATTCGGTTTAGGCAGGTCGCCCTCGTCACCTGCCGCGACCCGGAGAGGACGCTCCCCCATGCGTGCCGACACGATCTTCACCGGCGGCCGGATCCACACCGGAGACCCCGCGCACCCCGCCACCCACGCCCTCGCCGTCACCGCCGGGCGGATCACCGCCCTCGGCGACGCGGCACTCGCCCTGCGCGACGACCGCACCGAGACCGTCGACCTGGCCGGCGGCGCCCTGCTGCCCTCCTTCGGCGACGGCCACCTCCACCCGCTGCTCGGCGCCATCGGGCTGCGCGGCGTGCCGGTGCGCGACTGCACCAGCCTGGACGAGGTCGTCGAGGCCGTCCGCAGCTGGGCCGCCCGCCACCCCGAGGCCGAGTGGATCACCGGGGACGCCGTCGATCCGTGGCTCGCCGAGGGCGGCCTGTTCGACGCCCGGCTGCTCGACGCCGCCGTCCCCGACCGGCCCGTCCTGCTGCGCACCATGGACCACCACACCGGCTGGGCCAACAGCGAGGCGCTGCGCCGCGCCGGGTACGGGCCGGACACGCCCGACCCCGTGGGCGGCGAGATCGTCCGCCGCCCGGACGGCTCCCCGCTCGGCACCCTGCGCGAGTTCGGCGCCCTCAACCCCGTCCTCGCGCTCGTCCCGCCGCTCCCGCTCGCCGAGCAGGTCGCCGCCCTGCGCGAGACCACCGCCGCACTCGCCGCCGCCGGGCTCACCTGGCTCCAGGACGCCTGGATCGAGCCCGCGCAGGTCGACACCTGGCTCGCCGCCGTCGCCGAGCACGATCTGCCCGTCCGGGCCGGGCTCGCCCTGCTGCTCGAACCGGACGGCTGGCGTGCACGGCTCCCCGCCCTGGCCGCCGACCGGGAGCGGGTCGAGGCCGCCGGGCGCGGCCGACTCACCGCCCGGGCGGTCAAGTTCTTCGCCGACGGCGTCGTCGAGTCCGGAACGGCCGCCCTGCTGGCGCCCTACAGCGACTGCCCGCACTCCCACGGCGTCGCCAACTGGACCGGCGCCGAACTGGCCGACGCCGTCACCGCCGTCGACGCGCTTGGCTTCCAGCCGCACATCCACGCCATCGGCGACCACGGCGTCCGGATCGCCCTGGACGCCGTCGAGGCCGCCACCCGCCGCAACGGCCTGCGCGCCCGCCGCCCGGTGATCGCCCACGTCCAGCTGGTCGACCCGGCCGACCTGCCCCGCTTCGCCGAACTCGGCGTGATCGCCAACTTCGAACCGCTGTGGGCCCAGACCGACCCGCTGATGACCGAGCTCACCCTCCCCCGGCTCGGCCCCGAGCGCGGCGCCCGGCAGTACCAGATCGCCGCGCTGCTGCGCGGTGGCGCCCGGGTCTCCTTCGGCAGCGACTGGCCGGTCACCCGTTACGAGCCGCTGGCCGGTCTCGCCACCGCCGTCACCCGGCAGACCCCGGACGGCCTGCCGGCCGGCGGCTGGCTGCCCGAGGAGCGGATCGGGCTCACCGAGGCCCTCGCCGCCTACTCGGCGGGTGTCGCGCACCAGGCCTTCGAGGAGGCGGAGTGGGGCGTGCTGCGGCCCGGGATGCGGGCCGACCTGGTGCACCTGGCGGCCGACCCCTACGCGGTGCCGGCCGACGAGCTGGCCGCCGTCCCGGTGGCCGGGACCTGGCTCGGTGGCCGACGCACCCACTGAGGCCGACGCACGCACTGCCCCCAGGGCGGAATCCCCCTACCCGCCCGCCGGAACGCCCCCACGGCGTCCGCCCCCCGTCGACCGCCCGCACCCGATCGGCGGCCGACCGCTCTACCCTCGTCCGTACGACCCCAGGAGAGCTCCCCCATGACCCTGCCCTCCGACGCGGCCTCCCCGACCGCACCCGGCTCCCCCCGCACCGGCCCCGACACCGGCCGCGCCGGGCCCAGCAGCACCGGGCCCGGCACCGCAGCCGCCGGCTCCACCGGCCCCGACACCGGGCCCGCCCGCCTGGAAGGCGGCGTGCTCGGCACCGGCGACATCGTCTTCTTCGTCGTGGCCGCCGCCGCACCGCTGACCGTGATGGCCGGCGTGGCACCGTTCGCGATCGCCTTCGGCGGCATCGGCACGCCCGTCGCCTACCTGGCCACCGGCGTCATCCTGGCCCTCTTCGCGGTCGGCTTCACCACCATGACCGCGCACATCCGCAACGCCGGCGCGTTCTACGCCTACGTCACCCGCGGCCTCGGCCGCCCCGCCGGGCTCGGCGCCGCGCTGCTCGCGGTGCTCTCGTACAACGCCATCCAGATCGGCATGTACGGCGCCTTCGGCTTCTTCGCCCACACCACCGCCGCCGACCTGCTCGGCCTGGACCTGCCCTGGCCGGTCTGGGCGCTGCTCGGCGTCGCGGTGGTCTGGCTCCTCGGCTACCGCTCGATAGACCTCGGCGCCAAGGTGCTCGGCGCGCTGCTGATCGCCGAGACCGGCATCCTGCTCGTGCTCGCCGTGGCGGTGCTGGTGCGCGGCGGCGCGCACGGGCTCGACCTGTCCTCGTTCGCCCCGCACAACGTGTTCTCCGGGGGCATGGGCGGGGTGCTCGGGCTCTCCTTCGCCGCGTTCATCGGCTTCGAGGCCACCGCCATCTACCGCGAGGAGGCCCGCGAACCACGGCGGACGGTGCCGCGCGCCACCTACGCGGCGATCGCCTTCCTCGGCCTCTTCTACACCTTCATCACCTGGATGATCGTGCAGGCCTTCGGCGCCACCGAGGCCGTCGCGACCGCCACCGCCGACCCGGCCGGGATGTTCTTCACCGCGATGACCGACTACGTCGGTGCCTGGGCCACCGACCTCCAGCGGGTGCTGATCGTGACCAGCCTGCTCGCCGCGCTGCTCGCCTTCCACAACACCATCACCCGCTACGGCTACGCCCTCGCCACCGAGCAGGCCGCCCCGGCCGCGCTCGGCCGGGTCCACCCGCGCCACGGCTCCCCGTGGATCGGCGGCATCGCGCAGTCGGTGCTGGCGGCGGTGGCCGTCGTGGTGGCGGCGCTGATCGGGGCCGACCCGTACAACCAGTTCTTCCTCTGGGTGAACTCCCCCGGCGTGGTCGGCATCCTGGTGCTGCAGGCGCTCGCCGGGCTGTCCGTGTACGCCTTCTTCCGCCGCAATCGCGAGGCGGCCGCGAGCGCCGGGGCGTTCCGGACGGTCGTGGCGCCGGTCGCCGCCACCGTGCTGCTGTGCGGGGCGACGGCGCTGGTGGTGTGGCGGCTGGACCTGTTCACCAATGCCGGGCCGGAGGTCAACTGGCCGTTGGTGGCGATCGTGCCGGTGGTGTTCCTGACGGGCGTCGCCATCGCGCTGCGGCTGCGGGCGCGGCGGCCCGAGGTGTACGCCCGGCTCGGGACGTCGGAGGTCGACGCGGGCTGAGCGGGCGACGGCGCCGGCCCACCTGCCCCGGACCCGGCCGGCGGCCTCAGGCCTGGCCGACCGCCTCGGCGAGCAGCCGGTAGGAGTCGAGGAGGGCGGCGCGGTCGTAGGTGCTGGTGGTGACCAGGAACTCGTCCGCGCCGCTGCGCGCCACCAGGGCGGCGAGCTCGGCGGCGGCCCGCTCCGGGGTGCCCGCGATGTGGCCCTTCAGCGACTGCTCGTAGGCGGCCTGCTCGCGCGGGCTCATCGGCCGGGCCAGGATCTCGGCGGCGGGGGCCAGCGGCGGGAACTCGCCGTGGGTGCGGGAGTACGCGCCGGACCACGCCTCCGGAACGAGCAGTTCCCGCGCCCGGTCGGCGCTCCCGGCGACGGCGACCGTGCCCGAGACCACCACGTACGGCTCGGCGGCCTGTGCCGAGGGGCGGAACCGGCTGCGGTAGCGGTCGATCGCCGCGAGCATCCGTTCCTCTCCCCGGACGGCGGCGATGACCAGCGGCAGCCCGGCGTCGGCCGCCAGGTCGGCGCCCGCACCGGTGGCCAGGACGAAGGCCGGCACCCGCAGGCCCTCGGCCGGGCGGGCGTGGACGCCGGGGTGGGCCTGCTGCGAGCCGTCGAAGTAGCCGAGCAGTTCGGCCAGCTGGGCGCCGAAGTCGTCCGCGGAGTCCTTCTCCCGGCCCAGCGCCCGCCGCACGCCGTCGGTGAACCCGACCGAGCGGCCGAGCCCCATGTCGATCCGGCCGGGGAAGAGCGAGGCGAGCACCCCGAACTGCTCGGCCACCACCATGGGCTGGTGGTTGGGCAGCATCACCCCGCCCGTACCGACCCGGATCCGGGTGGTGGCCGCCGCCACCGCCGCGGCGAGCACCGTCGGCGCCGATCCCGCCACCCCGGGCACGCCGTGGTGCTCGGAGACCCAGAAGCGGTGGTACCCGAGCCGCTCGGCCTCGCGGGCGAAGGCCACCGTGTCCCGCAGCGCCTGCGCCGGCTCCTCGCCCCGTCTGGTCCGGGAGCGGTCGAGGACGGAGAGCCTGGTCATGGGCGCAGCGCTGGTCACGCGGTGGACAACGCCCGCCGCCGAGCCGGGCATTCCCCCGCCGCCGTGCCCCGGGCGCGGACGGGCCCCGGCGCCGCGGACGGTCCCGGTCAGTCCGTCACGGAGAAGCCCTGCGCCGCGCCCAGCCGGTGCAGCGAGTCCTGCCCGGGGATCCCGTCGGCGGCGGAGTCGGTGTACCCGCACCGGCGCTGCCACCCGGCGTAGGCGGTGACCGTCAGGCTGCCGAACGAGCCGTCCACCCACCGCTGTTCGAGCAGCCCCTCGTCCGCCAGGGCCTGCTCGACGATCGCCACCTCGGCGCCGTACGTCCGGTGCCCCTGTTCGGCGCCGGGGTCGGTGCGGGCCGCCGCCACGACGTGCGCGAGCGACACCGTCCGGGGACCGGGCAGGTAGCCGAGCAGCCGCCGCAGCGAGCTCTCCCCCGGCACGCCGTCCGCCGCCTGGCCGGAGTAGCCCAGACTCCGCTGGTAGTCCGCGTAGTTCTCGGTGTCCGCGTCGCTCCAGTTCGGCCCGGGGCCGGAGCGGTAGTGGGAGCCGAAGCCCTGGGCGACGAGCCCCCGGCCGACCACGGTGACCTGGTAGCCCTGGGCGCCGTAGCCGTACGGGAGGCCGTTGATGGTGGTCTGGTACCGGGCCGGGGTCTGGTCCGCCGGGGGCGCCGGGGGGTGCTGCGGGGGCGAGGGGATCGGGGTGCCGGGGCCGGCCGCGAAGTCGGGCCAGGAGCCGGGGTCGGTGTGGTCGTTGAACGGGACGTGGGCGTGCGCGTACCAGCCGCCGCTGGCCTCCCACACCTGCTCGTCGCGGTGGCTGGTGAAGTCGACCGGTCGGCCCATCGGCCATACGTCGGGCACGCCCCAGGAGGCGATCCAGGCGTGGATCCGGTCCCAGCCCGCGCACGGGGTGTCGACCAGCCGCGCGTACACGGTGCCCTGGTAGGCGCAGTAGGGGAAGAACACCGCCTCGATCTGGATCACCACGCGCCCGGCCCGGTTGGTGCGGGTCGGGCTCGTCGTCGGGCTGAGCAGGCTCTTCGAGCGGGAGTCGGCCGGGAACAGTTGGGCGATCCGGCCGCTGAACGGGTCCCAGACCAGGTGCGGCGCGTCGCCGGCGCCGCTGCCGGTGAAGTAGCTCACCAGGTCCTCGTAGGTGCACCAGTCCTGCGGCGCGGCGGCGGTCGCGTTGCGGTCCCAGGTGATGTGGGCGATGGCTCTCGGGGGGTACTGCTGGTCGGTCGGCGCGTGGTCGCCGAGGTCGTGGATCTCGGCACCGGGCAGCCACAGGTCGGACATGCGGTCTCCTCCAGGCGGCGAACGGACGTCATTGCGGGTATCGGCAGGTTCGCCCTCCGGATTGACCCCAACGGCGCAATGCACGGCAATGAACCACCAGCGCTCGCCCGTCCGTTCGGGTCTGTGACGGGAATTCGTCCTCGCGTACGGACCCGGAGGCCCGCGCCGCGTGCCGCCGGACCCGTGCTCCACCCTGCCCGGAAGGACGCCCGCGAGGCTCCGGAAAGCCGTCGGGCGGGGCGCATTCCACCCCGCCGCAGCCGCTCTGTCAATCGTTGACTTCGGAACTGGTCTAGTCCACGGTGGTGCGCGAAAAGCACTCATACCGTCATCACCGCCACGATTCTGACGAACCGACGGAGAATCCCCCGTTATGCAACGAGTCTGCCTCGCCCTGCCCACCATGCGATCCTGCCCCGACACCATCGTGGAACTCGCCGAGGAAGCGGCCTACGCCGTCGCGAACTTCGACGTCGAGGTGCACCTCCTCATCCTCGACACCACCGACGCCGCCCAGTTCGCGGAGAACGCGGGCGCCGTGGCCGCCCTGGAGCCCACCCCCGGCGTGGTCGTCCACCACCTCGGCAACGCGCGGCAGCGGGAGTTCCTGCGCCGGGTGACCGAGCGCTCCGGCGCCGCCGACCCGGAACTGCTGCTCGACATGATGCTCCCGCCGACCGTCGCGTACGGCTCCTGCGTCAACCGGCTCTTCCTGGGCGCGGCCGCCCTGGGCTGCACCTCGGCGCACCTGCGCAACGACGACGCCGACTTCCAGGTCGTCGAAGGTCGGAAGATCTTCCCGATCCACCACGAGCTGCTCTCGATCGGCCGACCGGCCGGCGAGGCGGCGGCCGACGTGACCCGCTCCGAGCTCGACCCGGCCGACGCCGACAAGCCGGTGATGCTGGTCAGCGGCTCCTTCATCGGCGAACTCAACGTGGACATCAGCGAGATCCACGAGCTGGACCCGGACATCTACCGCGACGTGGTGCGCCTGTGGACCCCGCCGGTGTGGCCGGAGGAGGACCGGGACGCGATGGTGGACGTCTCGTTCAAGGGCGCCGGCTCCGAGCCGTTCACCACCGACGAGTCCGTCCTCGGCGTGCCCGACATCTGGGACGTCTACATGTGCAACATCGCGCTGGACCACCGGGCCTACGAGGTGCTGCCGCTGCTGCCCTCGGTGAAGACCATCGGCAGCGACTACGCCCTGCTGCACGCCATGGTCCACTCCCGGCTGCCCGGCGTCGTCCACAACCGACACATCGTCAACTACTACACGCCCGAACGCCGCATCGGCGCCGGCTTCATCTCGTACCAGATGCGGTTCGTGAAGTTCCTGCTGTCGATGCTGTACCTGTACCCGGTGTACGGCGGGATGATCGACCTCGGCCGCGGGCTGCTGGACGAGCGGCACGGGCTGAAGGTCGAGCCGATCCTCGGCCTGGTACGGGGCAGCGTCGACTGGGACCGGGCCGGGAACGAGTACTGCCTGGACGTCCTGGACCGCTCCTACCGCAAGCTGGGCGGCAAGTACGCCGAGCTCGCGGACGCGGTGGCCGAGCAGCGCCAGCAGCTCCTGGACGAGGCGCAGGAGGACGCCGAGCGCTGGGCGGTGCTGATCGGAGCGTGGGCGTCGCTGGTGGCCGCCTCCCGCGCGGAGGGGCTCGGCACCGCCTCGGAGGTCGCGGCCGGGTGAGCGACGACCTCCGGATCCGGCTCCTGGCCGAGGACGACTGGGACGCCGTGGTCGCCCTGGAGCACGACGCCTACGCGGCCGACGGCCTGTCGGAGGGCCGGGAGGCGCTGCAGTCCCGCGCCCTCGCCTCGCCGCAGACCTGCTTCGTGCTGGAGCAGGACGGCACCGTCCGCGGCTACCTGCTGAGCCTGCCGTACCCGCCGCTGCGCTGCCCGGACCTCGACCGGCCGGAGGAGGCGGTGTTCGCGTCGGACAACCTGCACGTGCACGACCTGGTGATCGCCGAGGACCTGCGCGGCCGGGAGGTCGCGCTGGGGTTCATCCGGTACTTCCGGGAGCAGGCGTCCGAGCAGGGCTTCGAGCGGATCTCCATGGTCGCGGTCCGCGGCACCGACATCCTGCTGCGGCTGCTCGGCTACCGCGCCCACCGCGAGGTGACGGTGCCGTCCTGCTACGGCAAGCGCGCCGTCTACATGTCGATGCCGGTGGCGGCCGGCTGACCTCCGCTCGTCCGCTCGTTCACTCGTCCGGAGTAGTCCGGGCTGCGGCACTCACCCCGTCGGGTGATGCTGCTGGCGGCTGCGCCCAGCCGCCAGCAGCATCACCACCGACCGAGGGAGAGCGCATGAAGGCCGCCGTCGTCCACGACTTCACCGCGCCGCTGGTCATCGAGGACCGCCCCGTCCCCGAGCCCGCGCCGCACCAGGTCCGGGTCAGGATCGAGGCGTCCGGCCTCTGCCACACCGACATCCACGCCGCCCACGGCGACTGGCCGGTCAAGCCGAGCCCGCCGTTCGTGCCCGGCCACGAGGGCGTGGGGATCGTCGAGGCGATCGGCGGGGAGGTGCGCGACGTCCGGGTCGGCGAACGGGTCGCCATCCCCTGGCTGGCCGACGCCTGCGGGCGCTGCGACCAGTGCGTCTCCGGCTGGGAGACGCTCTGCCTCCAGCAGCACAACAGCGGCTACTCGGTGGACGGCGCCTACGCCGAGTACGCGCTGGCGCACGGCGACTACGTGGTGCCCGTCCCCGACGGCCTCGACCCGCTCGACGCCGCGCCGCTGTCCTGCGCGGGCGTCACCACCTACAAGGCGCTCAAGGTCTCCGGCGCCCGCCCGGGCACCCGGGTCCTGGTCTCCGGCATCGGCGGGCTCGGCCACCTCGCGCTCCAGTACGCGCGGATCTTCGGCGCCGAGACCATCGCGGTCGACGTCACCGACGACAAGCTCGCCCTGGCCCGCGAACTCGGCGCCGACCACGTCCTCGACGCCCGCACCCAGGACGTCGCCGCGGAGGTCCAGCGGCTCGGCGGCGCCCACGCGGCCATCGCCCTCGCCGTCAGCAACGCCTCCTTCCAGGCCGCTTACGGGGCCCTGCGGCGCGGCGGCACGCTCGTGCTGGTGGCGCTCCCGGCCGGCGGGAAGCTCGAACTGCCGGTGTTCGAGACCGTGTTGAACGGCACCAGGGTGATCGGCTCGATCGTCGGCACCCGCCAGGACCTCGCCGAGGTCTTCCGCCTGCACGCGCTCGGCCGCACCCGCGTCATCCTTGAGCCCCGCCGTCTGGAGGAGGTGAACGCCTGCTTCGACGAGGTGCTGGGCGGCAAGGTCTCCGCCCGGCTGGTCTTCGACCTGCGCTGAGCGGCCTGCGCCGAACGGCCTGCGTCGAACGGCCTGCGTCGAACGGCCTGCGTCGGGCGACCCGAGCTGAGCACGGCCCGGGCCGAACGGGTGCGCCCGCCGGTTCGCCCCCCTGGACCGGCCCGTTCGGGCACCAGTGGCCCCGCGGGTCACGCCCGCCCCGCCCGCGTCCGGGCCCGGTTGCAGTTCCGTCTCCGTTCCGTCCGGTGGGGCGCGCGGCGCCGCCCGGTCCGGGATCGTGGGGGCAACGACTCGTGGGGCGGGGGGAGCTGCCGTGGGGGACGGCCAGGAGTTGGTGCCCGTGGTGGTGGGCGTGCTGGTGCGGGCGGCCGAGGGGGTGGCGGGCGGCCCGGGGCGGGCGGTCGCGGATCTGGTGCGGGTGCGGCTGCGGGCGACGCCGGAGGGCGCCCGGGCCGTGGACGCGGTCGAGGCGAACCCGGGGGACGCCCGGGCGCGGGCCGGGCTGACCGCCGCCGTCGGCGAACTGCTCACCACGGACCCGGCGTTCGCCCGGTACCTGGCCACCACCGAGCTCGGCCGGCCCGCCGACCCGCCGACCGTCCACCTCCGGGTCGATCCGGCCGTCGCCGGGGCCCGGGCCCGGGCCGCCCGGATCGGCGCCGCCCCCGTCCTCGTCACGCTGGCGCTGATCGTGGTCGCCGCCCTGGTCGCCGTCGGGATCAACCTGGGCTCGCGCCCGCTGCTGCGGCCGGGCGGCCCCGACCTGGCCCACGCCGGGCGGACACTGCGCGACCCGGCCCAGGTGCAGGGCGTGCTGCCGGACCCGCGGGCCATGCCGGGCGGCTGGCAGGTGGAGAGCGGCCCGCTGTCGGGAGCGGGCCCGGGCGAGGACGTGCCCTGCCTGCTCCCGGACGCCTGCGACCAGCAACTCGCGTATGCCACCGTGACGTTCCGCGCCGTGACCACGCACAGCGCACAGTTCACCGTGGTCACCTTCGCCTCCGCCGACGCCGCCGGCCGGGCCTTCGACACGATGCTCGCCCACGTCGGCGGCGCCGACGCGGCCGCCGCCGTCCCCCTCCCCCCGATCGGCGACCAGCGGGCCGCCCGGACGCACGGCGCGGAAGGGGCGGAGGCCCTGGTGCGGGTCGGCACCACGCTGCTGTACGTCCGCGATTCGGGCCCGGGCTCCGACGCCGCCACTCCGGTGCTGGTCCTGTTCGCCCGCCTGCTGGCCGAACGCGCCCAGCAGGCCCAGGACGGCCGCGAGCCCGACGCCGCCGCCCAGGGGGCCACCGCCTGACCCGGCCGCCCCGCCCGAACCCGCCGCACCCCGACCGAGCCGGTCGCCGGGTGCGGCTGCCGTTGCGCGGGGACACCGGTGGGGCCACGGGGAGGCCGCGGGTGGGGCCGTGAGGGGTCCGCTCCCCCGAATGCGTGTATCGCTCTCTTGACTGGCGTCACCAACACGCCATACTGGCCTCACTCCCCGCTCGCACGATGAGGTGCCCGCCCATGGAGCTATCCCCCTCCGCGCACGTGGACACGTTCTGCCGCGACCATCTCCCACCCTTCGACCAGTGGCCCGAACTCCTCTTCGACATACCGGAGTTGTCCTACCCGGACCGGCTGAACTGCGCCCAGGCGCTGCTTGACGCAACGATCGCCCGGTACGGCCCCGACCGCCGCTGCCTGCTCACCCCGACCGGCCAGTGGACCTACGGCGAACTGCGCGACCACGCCGACCGGGTGGCCCGGCTGCTGACCGAGGACCTCGGCCTGGCCACCGGCAACCGGGTGCTGCTCCGCGGCCCCAACACCCCCTGGCTGGTCGCCTGCTGGCTCGGCGTCCTGAAGGCCGGCGGCGTCGCCGTCAGCACCATGCCGCTGCTGCGGGCCGCCGAACTGACCGGACTGCACCGGATCGCCCGGCCCGCCATCGCCCTGTGCGACCACCGCTACCTGGACGACCTCGCCCGGGCCGAGACGCCCGGCCTGCGGGTGCTCGCCTTCGGCGGGCCCGGCCCCCAGGACCTGACCGCCCGCTGCGCCGCCAAGAGCGGCGGCTTCACCGCCGTACCCACCGCCGCCGACGACGTCGCGCTGATCGCCTTCACCTCCGGAACCACCGGACGGCCCAAGGCCACCCTGCACTTCCACCGCGACGTGCTCGCCAACGCCGACACCTTCTCCCGCCACCTCCTGCGCCCCACCCCCGACGACCTGTTCGCCGGCACCCCGCCGCTCGCCTTCACCTTCGGACTCGGCGGCCTGGTGGTCTTCCCGCTGCGCGCCGGCGCCGCCAGCCTCCTGCTGGAGCAGGCCACCCCCGAGCAGCTCGCCGAGCAGGTCCACCGGCACCGGGTCGGCGTGCTGTTCACCGCGCCGACCGCCTACCGGGCGATCCTGGCCGCCGGGCTCGCCGACCGCCTGTCCGGCGTACGGCGCTGCGTCTCGGCCGGCGAGCACCTGCCCGCCGCCCTCTGGGAGGCCTTCCACGCGGCCACCGGGCAGCGGCTGATCGACGGCATCGGCGCCACCGAGCTGCTGCACGTGTTCATCTCCGCCGCCGACGGCGACATCCGCCCCGGCTCGACCGGCCGCCCCGTCCCCGGCTACCGGGCCGCCGTCCTGGACGAGCAGGGCCGGCCGGTGCCGGACGGCGTGCCCGGGCTGCTCGCCGTCAAGGGCCCGACCGGCTGCCGCTACCTGGACGACGAGCGCCAGCGCGACTACGTCCGCGACGGCTGGAACCTCACCGGCGACACCTACGTCCGCGACCGGGACGGCTACTTCTGGTACCAGGCGCGCAACGACGACATGATCGTCTCGGCCGGCTACAACATCGCCGGCCCCGAGGTCGAGCAGGCCCTCTCCGCCCACCCCGACGTCGCCGACTGCGCGGTGGTCGGGGCGCCGGATGAACGGCGCGGCACGGTGGTGAAGGCCTACGTGGTGCTGCGCGAGGGCGCGCCCGCCGGGCCGGAGCAGGTCCGGAGCCTCCAGGAGCACGTCAAACGGACCGTCGCCCCGTACAAGTACCCGCGCGCGGTCGAGTTCGTCGCCCGGCTGCCGCGCACCGCCACCGGCAAGCTGCACCGCGCCGAGCTGCGCCGGCGGGCCGCGACCGCCCCGGCCAGCGTGGCGATCGAGCGCCGGGTCGAGTGGTCCGACACCGACGCGGCCGGGCACTACCACTTCTCGGCCGTCCAGCGCTGGGCCGAGGCCGCGGAGGCGGCGCTGCTGCGCCGGCTGGGCCTGGCCGAGCTGTTCGGGCGGATCCCCCGGGTGCACTTCGAGGCCGACTACCGCGAGCGGCTCTGGTTCGGCGACCTGGTCCGCACCGAGCTGCGGGTGGTCCGGGTCGGCGGCTCCTCGCTGCACTACGCCTTCGAGGTGCACGGCCCGCAGGGCCTGGCCGCGTCCGGGCGGATGTCGGTGGTGCACGCCGCGCCGAGCGCCAAGGGCGCCGAGCCGTGGCCCGCGCCGGTGCGCCGCGCGCTGGCCGAGGCCGGACCGCAGCAGCCGGAGGTGGTGCGGTGACCACCCCGGCCCGCGCCACCACCGCCGCCCGCACCACCCCGGCCCGCGCCACCCCGGCCCGCACCACCACCGCCCGCCGCATCGCGGTGATCGGCGCCGGTCCGGGCGGGCTCTACTTCGCCGCGCTCGCCAAACGGCTGGCACCGCACCGGGAGATCACCGTCTTCGAACGCGACGGCCGGGAGGACGAGTTCGGCTTCGGCGTGGTGTTCTCCGACGAGACGCTGGACGGCATCGCCCAGGCCGACCCGGAGGTCTTCGCCGCGATCGGCGCCGAGTTCGCCCGCTGGAGCGACATCGACGTGCGCTACGCGGGCGAGGTCCGCACCTGCGGCGGGCACGGCTTCGCGGCACTCGACCGCAACCGGCTGCGCGCGATCCTGCAACGGCGCTGCGAGCAGCTCGCGGTGGACGTGCGCTACCGCACCCCCGCCCCGGCGGCCGATCGGCTCGCCGCCGAGTACGACCTGGTGGTCGCCGCCGACGGCATCCACTCGGGCACCCGCGCGGCCTACGCCGACACCTTCCGGCCCGACCTGGACGAGCGGCACTGCCGCTACATCTGGCTCGCCACCGACAAGGTCTTCGAGGCCTTCACCTTCATCGTCGAGCGGTTCGACTTCGGCACCCTCCAGGTGCACGCCTACCCGTACAGCGCGACCCGTTCCACCTTCATCGTGGAGATCGCCGAAGACGCCTGGCGCCGCGCCGGGTTCGACGCCCTCGCCGCCCTCGCCGCCCGGGAGCCGTCCCGCGGCGAGAGCGACGAGGCCAGCGTGCGCCGCTGCGCGGACCTGCTCGCCGGCCACCTGGACGGCCACCGGCTGATCCCGAACGCCTCCCGCTGGATCCGCTTCACCACCGTGCGCAACGCCCGCTGGCGCCACCGCAACGTGGTGCTGCTCGGCGACGCGGCGCACTCCGCGCACTTCTCGATCGGCTCGGGCACCAAGCTCGCACTGGAGGACGCCCTCGCGCTCGCCGCGAGCCTGCACGAACAACCGTCGCTGGAGCAGGCGTTGGCCGCCTACGAGGCGGAGCGGCGCCCGGTGGTGGAGTCCACCCAGCGGGCCGCGCAGGCGAGCCTGGAGTGGTTCGAGACGGTGGAGCGGCGCACCGGGCAGGGCGCCGACCGGTTCGCGTTCAACCTGCTCACCCGCAGCCGCCGGGTCACCTACGGCAACCTGCGGGCGCGCGACCCCGGCTTCGTCGACGCGGTGGACGCCGCCGCCGGCGGCCCGCCCGGCGTGCCGCCGATGTTCCGCCCGCTCAAGCTCGGCACCCTGGAGCTGCGCAACCGCGTCGTGGTGCCCCCGCTCGCCACCTTCACCTCCGCCGACACCCTGCCCAGCGGCTTCGACCGGGCCCAGCTGACCGGGCACGCGCTCGGCGGCGCCGGGCTGGTCCTCGCCGGGATGGCCGCCGTCAGCCCCGGGGGCCGGGCCACCGACCGCTGCCCGGGGCTGTGGAACGACCGCCAGGAGGCGGCCTGGCGCGAACTCGTCGACGCCGTCCGCGCGGTGAGCGACACCGCGGTCGGCCTCCAGCTGACCCACGCCGGCCGCCGGGGCGCCACCGCCGCGCCCGGCCCGGACGGGATCGGGCGCCCGCTCGCCGACGGCTGGCCGCTGCTCGCCGCCTCCCCGCTCCCCTGGGGCCCGGACAGCCCCGCCCCGCACGCGGCCACCGCCGCCCAACTCGCCACTGTGGTCGCGGACTTCGCCGAGGCGGCGGAACGCGCGGCACGGGCCGGCTTCGACGCGCTGGAGCTGCAGTTCGGCCACGGCCACCTGCTCTCCGGCTTCCTCTCACCGCTCACCAACCACCGCACCGACCGCTACGGCGGCCGGCTCGCGCACCGGCTGCGGCTGCCGCTGGAGGTGCTGGCGGCCGTCCGCGCGGCCTGGCCGGCCGGGCGGCCGCTGCTGGTGCGGATCTCGGCCTGCGACTGGGCGCCCGGCGGCACCACCGCACCGGAGGCCGTCACGATCGGCCGCGCGCTGGCCGACGGCGGGGCGGACGCGGTGGACGTGTCCACCGGCGAGGTGGTCGCCCACCAGCGGCCGCCGTACGGACGCGGCTACCAGACCCCGTTCGCCGAGCTGATCCGTGCTGCCACCGGCCTGCCGACCATCGCGGTCGGCGCGATCTCCGGGCACGACGACGCCAACTCCGTCCTGCTGGCCGGGCGGGCCGACCTGGTCGCGATCGGGCGGGCCCAGCTGTACGACCCGCTCTGGACGCTGCACGCCGCCGCCGAGCAGGGCTACACCGGGCCGGGCGCGCACTGGCCCGGCCCCTGGTCGGCGGGCAGCCGCAGACCACCGGGCCCGAACGCCGACCGGGTCGCACCGCGCCTGCACCTGCTGACCGAGCCCGCCGCGCCGGTGCACCGCCGCTGGCCCCCGCCCGCCCCCGAACCGCACTGAGCAGCCGAGGAGGAACCATGCCGGACCTGCCCCGCTTCACCGCCGCGGCCGTCCAGGCCGCCCCCGTCTACCTGGACCCGGCCGCCACCGTCGACAAGGCCGTCGCCCTGATCCACGAGGCGGCCGGCCACGGCGCCGCCCTGGTGGTCTTCCCCGAGGTCTTCGTCCCCGGCTACCCGTACTGGAACTGGACGATGAACCCGGTGCAGGG
The DNA here is from genome assembly GCF_042887425.1 of Kitasatospora sp. NPDC057940. Taxonomy (NCBI): domain Bacteria; kingdom Bacillati; phylum Actinomycetota; class Actinomycetes; order Kitasatosporales; family Streptomycetaceae; genus Kitasatospora; species Kitasatospora sp. NPDC057940. Next base: position 92,390 of record NZ_JBHVPH010000006.1, on the reverse strand, counting down.
CTCGCCCTGGTACGAGCGCCTCTACCGCGCCGCCGTCGACGTCCCCGGCCCGTACGTCGACACGCTGCGCGCCGCCGCCCGGCAGGCCGGCGTGGTGCTGGTGATCGGCGTCAACGAACGCGGCCGGCACAGCCTCGGGGTGCTCTACAACACCCTGCTGATCATCGGAGCGGACGGAGAACTCCTCGACGTGCACCGCAAGTTGGTGCCGACCTGGGCCGAGAAGCTGACCTGGACGCCCGGCGACGGCAGCTCCCTGCGGGTGCACCGCACGGCCGTCGGCCCGCTCGGCGCGCTCGCCTGCGGCGAGAACACCAACACCCTGGCCCGCTTCACCCTGCTGGCCCAGGGCGAACTCGTCCACGCCGCCAGCTACATCGCCCTGCCGGTGGCCCCCGAGGACTACGACATGGCGGAGGCGATCGCGCTGCGCGCCGCCGCGCACTGCTTCGAGGGCAAGCTGTTCACCGTGGTCTCCTGCTCCACCATCTCGCCCGAGATGGTGGACCTGATCGCCGGCGACGACCACCAGGTGCGCAAGCAACTCGCCCGCCCGCGCAGCGCGTTGTCCGGCGTCTTCGGCCCCGACGGACGCCCGGTGGGCGAGCCGCTGGTGGACGAGGAGGGCATCGTCTACGCCGAGATCGACCTCGGCCGGTGCATCCAGCCCAAGCAGATGCACGACATCGTCGGCCACTACAACCGCTTCGACGTCTTCCGGCTGCACGTGGACAACCGCCCGCTGCGGCCGCTGGTGTTCCCGGAGGAGCAGGCATGACCAGCCACGACGGCACGACCGACCGCCACGGCACCACCGACCCCCACGGCAGCGCCGACCAGGGGCGCGCGGCCGACCACGACGACGACCGGATCGGCCGCGCCAGGGTCACCGACAGCCCCGAACTCACCGCCTACTACGAGGAACTGGCCGAGCACGAGGCCGGCGCCCTGTGGACGGTGGCGAACGAGATCGAGCCCTGGTACCCGCAGCCCAGGTCGGTGCCGGTGCTCTGGCGCTACGCCGACCTGCGCCCGCTGGTCCGCAAGGCACTGCCGCTGGTCAAGGCCGACGACGCCGGCCGCCGGGTGGTGATGCTGGTCAACCCCGGGCGCCGCGAACTGAGCGCCGCCGTCGGTCTGCTGTACACCGGCCTCCAGATCATGGGCCCCGGCGAGGCGATGACCGCGCACCGCCACCAGGCCGCCGCCCTGCGCTTCGTCCACGAGGGCACCGGCGCCTGGACGGTCGTGGACGGCCAGAAGCTCAGGGTCGGCCCGCGCGACTTCGCCATCACGCCCAACAACTCCTGGCACGAGCACGGGAACGAGTCCGACGACGCCCCGGTGATCTGGCAGGACGGCCTGGACATCCCGCTGGTCAACATGCTCGACGCGAACTTCTACGAGGTCCACCCGGAGCTGTACCAGCGGCCCGGCCCGGTGGTGAACTCCTCCCTGCTGAGCTACGGCGGCAACCTCCTCCCGTACGGCGTCGAGACCTGGAGCAGGCCCTACTCCCCCCTGCTCGGCTGGCCCTGGGAGCCCAGCTACCACGCGCTGTGCCAACTCGCCCGCGCCACCGGGGGATCGCCGTACGACGGCGTCATCATGGAGTACACCAACCCGGTCACCGGCGGCCCGGTGATGCCGACCATGGCCGCCCACCTGCAACTGCTGCGCCCCGGCCAGGCCACCCGCGCCCACCGCCACACCGGCTCGGTGGTCTACACGGCGGCCAAGGGGCGGGGTGTCTCGGTGATCGCCGGACGGCGCTTCGCGTGGCAGCAGGGCGACGTCTTCGTCGTCCCGTCCTGGGCCTGGCACGAGCACGCGAACCTCGACCCCGGCGAGGACGCCTGCCTGTTCTCCTTCAACGACTTCCCGGTGATGCACTCGCTCGGCCTCTACCGCGAGGAGGCCCACCCGGCACACGACGGGCACCAGGGCCCGGCCTGACCCGCAGGAAAAGCCCCGGCCCACCACCGCCCGGCACCCCCAAGGAGCCCCGACCATGCACCTGTTGACCTACTGCGCGGACGGCGACGAGACCCCGCGCCTCGGCGCCCGGCTCGGCGACCGGGTCGCCGACCTGACCGCCCTCGCCACCGCCGCCGGCACCCGGCTGCCCGACGACCTGCTCGGCCTGGTCCGGGCCGGCGAGGCCGCGCTGACCACCGCCCGCGCGCTGCTGGCCCACGCCGGCCCCGGCCACCCCGCCGTCCGCCCGCTCGCCGAGGTGTCGCTGCGCGCGCCCCTGCGGCCCGGCAAGATCGTCGGCGTCGGCCTCAACTACGTGGAGCACGTCGCCGAATCGCACCGCACCCTGGACACCGAGCGCGAACTGCCCGACCGGCCCGTGCTGTTCAGCAAACCCTCGACCGCCGTCACCGGCCCGGGCCAGCCCATCCGGCACAACGCCGACCTCACCAAGCAGCTCGACTGGGAGTGCGAACTCGCCGTGGTGATCGGCGAACCGGCCTTCCGGGTGGCCGAGCGGGACGCCTGGCGGCACGTCTTCGGCTACAGCATCGTCAACGACGTCAGCGCCCGCGACCAGCGCCGCTCCGGGCAGTGGTTCTTCTCCAAGGGGCAGGACAGCTACGCGCCGTTCGGCCCGGTCGTGGTCACCGCCGACGAGATCCCCGACCCGCAGGACCTCGACCTCTCGCTCAGGGTCAACGGCGAGCTGCGGCAGGACTCCAACACCCGCCACATGCTGTTCGGCATCGCCCGCCTGATCGCCGACATCTCCTCCGGCGTCACCCTCGAACCGGGCGACGTGATCGCCACCGGCTCCCCGTCCGGCGTCGGCGCCGGCCTGGTGCCGCCGCAGTTCCTCCAGCCCGGCGACCTGGTCGAGGCCACCATCGAGCGGATCGGCACCCTCGCCAACCCGGTGGTCGACGCCCGCTGAGCGGAGCACCCAACCCCGGCCAGCTCCCGAGAGGAGCCCCAGCACCCCATGACCACCTACCGGATCGGCCAGATCGTCCCCAGCTCCAACGTCACCATGGAGACCGAGGTCCCCGCCCTGCTGCGGGCCCGCGAGGCGGTCGCGCCCGAGCGGTTCACCTTCCACTCCAGCCGGATGCGGATGACCAGGGTCACCCCCGAGCAACTGCGCGCCATGGACGCCGAGTCCGACCGCTGCGCGGCCGAACTCTCCGACGCCCGGGTCGACGTGCTCGGCTACGCCTGCCTGGTCGCCGTGATGGCCACCGGCCCCGGCTACCACCGCGAGGCCGAACAGCGCCTGCACCGGCGCACCGCCGAGAACGGCGCCCCCGCCCCCGTGGTCACCAGCGCGGGCGCCCTGGTGACCGGCCTGCACACGCTCGGCGCCGAGAAGGTCGCCCTCGTCACCCCGTACCTGCGGCCGCTGGCCAGGACCGTGGTCGACTACCTGGCCCACGAGGGCATCGAGGTGCTCGACTACGCGGCCCTGGAGATCCCCGACAACCTCGACGTGGCCGCCCACGACCCGGCACGGCTCCCCGCCATCGCCCGGCGCCTCGCCCACGCCGAGGCCGACGCCGTGGTGCTCTCGGCCTGCGTGCAGCTGCCCTCGCTGTCCGCCGTCGAGGAAGCCGAACAGCAGCTCGGCAAGCCGGTCGTCTCGGCGGCGATCTGCACCACCCACCAACTGCTGCGCGCCCTCGGCCTGCCGGCCGTCGCCCCCGGCGCCGGGCACCTGCTCTCCGGCGCCTACGCGGACGCCTGACGCCGGGCCCCCACCGCTATGATCACCACGAGCTGCCGGGGAGGAGGCGCACCATGTCGGAGAGCACGACCCGGCCCAGCTCCCTCATCCACACCGTGTACGGCGAGTTCGTGCGCCGCCTCGGCGGCTGGATCTCGATCGCCGACCTGATCGCGCTGATGGCCGAACTCGACGTCGACGGCCCGGCCGTGCGCTCGGCCATCTCCCGGCTGAAGAAGGCCGGCACCCTGTTCCAGGAGCGCCGCGACGGCACCGGCTACCGGCTCGCCCCGGCGATGGACCCGGTGTTCGAGGAGGGCGACCGCCGGATCTTCCACAGCCTGGAGCCCGCCGAACTCGCCGACGGCTGGGTGGTCGCGGTCTTCTCGGTGCCCGAGTCGGAGCGCGCCCACCGCCACCAGCTGCGCTCCCGACTGAGCTGGCTCGGCTTCGGCAACGCCGCCCCCGGCGTCTGGCTGGCGCCCGCCCGGCTGCTGCCGGACGCCCGGCGGCTGCTGGAGCGCCTCGGGCTGAGCGCCTACGTGCACCTGTTCCTGTCCGCCGAGTACGCGGGCTTCGCCGAACTGCGCACCGCGGTGGCCGGCTGGTGGGACTTCCCGGCGATCGAGGCGCAGTACGCGGCCTTCGACGACGCCTGGCGCCCGGTCGCCGCCGAACTGCGCGGCCGGCCGCGGGTCGACCCGGTCGAGGCGTTCCGCGACTACGTCCCGATGCTCACCCAGTGGCGCCGGCTGCCCTACCTGGACCCGGGCCTGCCCGAGCCGCTGCTGCCCGCCGACTGGAACGCCGTCGCCGCGCGGGCCGTCTTCACCGAGCTGCACGCGCTGCTCGCCGAGCCCAGCCTGCGGCACGTCGAGAAGGTCACCGGCCTGCCGGCCGACGCCCCACCCCACCAGGAGCCGCGATGACCGACCCCGCCCCCGCCGACCTCCTCGTCCGCGCCGCCGCCGTCCACACCCTCGTCCCCGGCCGGCCGCCGCAGCGGGCGATCGCCGTCACCGGGGCACGGATCACCGCCCTGTCCCCCGACCCGCACGGCCTGGACGACCTGATCGGACCGGCCACCGAGGTCCTGGACGCCCCCGCCGCGACGGTGCTGCCCGCCTTCGACGACACCCACACCCACCTGATCCTGGCCGGCCACAGCGTCCACGGCGTCCCCGTCCACCGGGCCCGCGACCTCGCCGCCTTCCTCGGCCTGATCCGCGAACGCGCCGCCCGCACCCCGCCCGGCCAGTGGATCCACACCACCGTCAACTGGCAGGAGGTGCTGCTCGCCGAGCAGCGGCTGCCCACCACCGCGGAACTGGACGAGGCCACCGTCGACCACCCCGTCCTGGTCCGCCGCGGCGCCTACAACATGGTGCTCAACTCGGCCGCGCTGCGCCTCGCCGGCATCACCGACGACACCCCCGACCCGCCCGGCGGCCTGCTCGAACGCGACGACCGGGGGCGGCTCACCGGGCGGCTGGTCAACAAGGCGGTCGAACTGGTCGAGCGGGTGCTGCCGCGCCCCGCGCTCGCCGAACGGGTGGCCGGCCTGCGCGCCGCCTCCGCCGACTACGCCGCCACCGGCATCGGCACCGTCCGCGACTGCCTCGTCCCGGTCGAGGACCTCGACGTGCTGCTCGCCACCCGGGCCGTCGGCGCGCTCGCCGTCCGGGTCCGGGCGCTGGTCTCCGGCTTCGCCGCCCGCACCCCCGAGCAGGTCGACGAGCTGCTGGACCGGATGGACGCCTGGCGCGCCGCCGGCGAGGACGACGACCTGCTGCGGCTGTGGGGGGTGAAGTTCGGCATCGACGGCGGCTTCGAGGCCGGCGCGCTGGAGGAGCCGTACCAGGACCGGCCCTGCTACCACGGCCGGCTGCTCTGGGAGCCGAAGGAGCTGGTCGCGGCCGTCGACCGGGTGGTCGGGCGCGGCTGGCGGGTCGGCGTGCACGCCTGGGGCGACCGCGGCCTGCGCACCCTGCTGGACGTCTTCGAGGAGGTGCTCGGCCGGCGCCCCGACCTGCCGCCCGGCACGCTGGTGGTCGAGCACGGCGGGCTGGCCCGGGCCGACCAGCGGGCCCGGGCGATCGCGCTCGGCATCCCCGTCACCGTGCAGCACCCGCTGCTGCACGACGGGGCGCTCGCCCAGCAGCGGGCCTGGGGCGAGGAGCGGACCGCCGGGATCTTCCCGCTGCGCGAATGGCTCGACGAGGGCGCGCTGCTGGCCGCCGGCTCGGACTTCCCGGTCGGCCCGTACGGCGCGATGGTGTCGGTGTGGGGCATGACGACCCGCCGGACCACCGCCGGGGTGGTGGGGCCCGAGCACGCCGTCGACCGGGCCGAGGCGGTCGCGCTGCACACCGTCCACGCGGCCCGGCTGATGGGCGAGAGCGCCGAACGCGGCAGCCTGCGGCCGGGGGCGCTCGCCGATCTGACGGTGTGGCCGGTCGACCCGCTGAGCTGCCCGGTCGACGTGCTGTGCGAGCTGCGGCCCGAGCGCACGGTCGTCGGCGGGCGGACCGTCCACCCGGCCCAGGCCCAGGCCCAGCCCTAAGGACCGTCCGGCCGGACCTCCTGGAGCAGCCCCCAGGTGAAGTCGGCGGTGCACGGGCGCGCCCTCCCGTCGGCGTCCGGGGCGGTGAAGTCCAGCTGGAAGCGGGTCGGCGCGCTGCCCTCGCGCGGCCGGGCGGGCGGGAACGCGGCGCCCAGGTCGGCGACCACGCAGCTCCACGGCGCGAGGTCGGCGAGGGTGCGCAGCCCGGGCGCCGGGGCGTCCGGGCCGCGCACCAGCCACTCGTTCAGCAGCGGCCGCCCGGCCTGCGCCGGACCGAGCAGGCTCTCGAAACGCAGCTCCGGCCAGAGCGGCAGCGCCCACTGCCGCGCGGTGCAGGCGAGGTCCCCGATCCGGCGCGGCACCACCGCCTGCGGCGGGCCGAGGACGGCGGCGCAGCGGTCGGCGCCGCGCGGGAACCGGGGCGAGCGGACCATCGCCTGCCAGCGCTTGTTCGCCTCCCGCATGGTGGCCCGGGTCGCGCCGAGCCGCCGCACGGCCTGCTCGACCAGTTCCGGGTTGAAGTCGGCCATCCGGCGCAGCAGCACGAGCTGGAACTCGGTGGCCCCGAAGCCGTGGATCGCCATGGCAGCAGGGTAGTGCCCGGGGCGTGGCACCACCCTGCCGCCGAAGCGTTCGACCGCCGAACAGTTCGACCGCCGGGGCCGTCAGCCCCCGACGTAGGCCGCGAGGTGCTCGCCGGTGAGGGTGGAGCGGGCGGCGATCAGGTCGGCGGGCGTGCCCTCGAAGACGATCCGGCCGCCGTCGTGGCCGGCGCCCGGACCGAGGTCGATGATCCAGTCGGCGTGCGCCATCACGGCCTGGTGGTGCTCGATGACGATGACCGACTTGCCGGAGTCCACCAGCCGGTCGAGCAGCCCGAGCAACTGCTCGACGTCGGCGAGGTGCAGGCCGGTGGTCGGCTCGTCGAGGACGTAGACGCCGCCCTTCTCGGCCATGTGGGTGGCCAGCTTGAGCCGCTGCCGCTCGCCGCCGGACAGCGTGGTGAGCGGCTGGCCGAGGCTGAGGTAGCCGAGCCCGACGTCGGCGAGGTTGGCGAGGATGCGGTGCGCGGCCGGGATGCGGGCCTCGCCGGTGCCGAAGAACTCCTCCGCCTCGGTCACCGGCATCGCGAGCACCTCGCTGATGTCGCGGCCGCCGAGGTGGTACTCCAGCACCGAGGCCTGGTAGCGCTTGCCCTCGCACTCCTCGCAGGTGCTGGCCACGCCGGCCATCATCGCCAGATCGGTGAAGACCACCCCGGCGCCGTTGCAGTTGGGGCAGGCGCCCTCGGAGTTGGCGCTGAACAGGGCCGGCTTGACGCCGTTGGCCTTCGCGAAGGCCTTGCGGATCGGCTCCAGCAGCCCGGTGTACGTCGCCGGGTTGCTGCGCCGGGAGCCTCGGATGGCGCCCTGGTCGACGGACACCACGCCCGCGCCCTTGGGGATCGAGCCGTGCACCAGCGAGCTCTTCCCGGAGCCGGCCACGCCGGTGATCACGGTCAGCACCCCGAGCGGGATGTCGACGTCGACGTCGCGCAGGTTGTTCGCCGTCGCGCCGCGGATCTCCAGGGTGCCGTTCGGCTCGCGCACCGCCTTTCGGACGGCGGCCCGGTCGTCGAAGTGGCGGCCGGTGACGGTGCCGCTGGACCGCAGCCCCTCGACGGTGCCCTCGAAGCAGACCGAGCCGCCCGCCGTCCCGGCGCCGGGGCCGAGGTCGACGACGTGGTCGGCGATCGCGATGGTCTCCGGCTTGTGCTCCACGACCAGCACCGTGTTGCCCTTGTCCCGCAGCCGCAGCAGGAGTTCGTTCATCCGCTGGATGTCGTGCGGGTGCAGGCCGGTGGTGGGCTCGTCGAAGACGTACGTGACGTCGGTGAGCGCCGAGCCGAGGTGCCGGATCATCTTGACCCGCTGCGCCTCGCCGCCGGACAGCGTGCCGGAGGGCCGGTCGAGCGAGAGGTAGCCCAGCCCGATCTCCACGAACGAGTCGAGGGTGTGCCGCAGGGTCCCGAGCAGCGGCGCCACGGCCGGCTCGTCGAGGTCGCGGACCCAGGCGGCCAGGTCGCTGATCTGCATCGCGCAGGCGTCGGCGATGCTGGTCCCGCCGATCAGCGACGACCGGGCCGCCTCGCTGAGCCGGGTGCCCCCGCAGTCGGGGCACGCGGTGAAGGTGACCGCCCGGTCGACGAACGCCCGGATGTGCGGCTGCAGCGCGTCCCGGTCCTTGCTGAGCATCGACTTCTGGATCTTCGGGATCAGCCCCTCGTAGGTGAGGTTGACCCCGTTGACCTTGACCTTGGTCGGCTCGCGGTGGAGGAAGTCCTGCATCTCCTTCTTGGTGTACCTGCGGATCGGCTTGTCCGGGTCGAGGAAGCCCGAGTTCGCGTAGATCCCCACCGTCCACCAGCTGTCGGTCTTCCAGCCGGGGATGGTGATCGCGCCCTCGGAGATCGACTTGGTGTCGTCGAAGAGCTGGGTGAGGTCGATGTCGGAGACGCTGCCGCGGCCCTCGCAAGGCGGGCACATGCCGCCGGTGATGCTGAAGCTGCGCCGCTCCTTGACGGTCTTCCCGCCGCGTTCGACGGTGACGGCGCCCGCCCCGCTGATCGAGGGGACGTTGAAGGAGAACGCCTTGGGCGAGCCGATGTGGGGCTGCCCGAGCCGGCTGAAGAGGATCCGCAGCATCGCGTTGGCGTCGGTGGCGGTGCCGACCGTGGAGCGGGGGTCCGCGCCCATCCGCTGCTGGTCGACGATGATCGCGGTGGTCAGCCCCTCCAGCACGTCGACCTCGGGCCGTGCCTGGGTCGGCATGAAGCCCTGGACGAAGGCGCTGTAGGTCTCGTTGATCAGCCGCTGCGACTCGGCGGCGATCGTGTCGAACACCAGGGAGCTCTTGCCGGAGCCGGAGACGCCGGTGAACACCGTCAGCCGCCGCTTCGGGAGCTCGACGCTGACGTCCTTGAGGTTGTTCTCGCGCGCGCCGTGCACGCGGATCAGGTCGTGGCTGTCGGCACCGGGTACCGCCGGCGGCTGCGCGGCCGTCCTCGTGGGCTTGCTCATCGTCTTCCCCATCTGTGCGGCGGAACCGCCGTCGCGGTGGCTGATCGCCGGCCGCCGCACCGGGGAGCGGAGCCCCGTCCACCGGTGCCGGCCAGACATGGCGGAAGCCTAACCGCCGTCCCCGGGACGGCCCGGCCGGTGGGCCTGCGGCCCGGCGTCCGGTACCGGCCGCACGGCGTGGCACGACCGCCGGGGCGGCCGGACGGGGGGAGCCCGCCCGACCGCCCCGGTCGGCATCAGTCCTTCACCGCGCCGGTCGGCAGTCCTCACCGCCCCGGTCGGCGTCAGTCCTTCACCGCGCCCGCCAGCCCGGACACCAGCTTGCGCTGGACCGCGATGAAGAAGATCAGCACCGGCACCGTCATCAGCGTCGACGCCGCCATGATGCCGCCCCAGTCGTTCTCGTCCGGCTTGAAGAAGACCAGCAGCGCGGACGGCAGGGTCTGGTTCTGGGTGGCGCTGATGATGAAGGTCTTCGCGAAGACGAAGTCGTTCCACGCGGCGATGAAGGAGAACACGCTGGTCGCGGCGAGGCCCGGTGCCACCAGCGGCAGCAGGATCCGCCACAGGATGCGGGTGCGGCTGGCGCCGTCGATCTGCGCGGCCTCCTCGATCGACACCGGGACGGCCGCGACGAAGCCGCGCATCATCCAGATGCCGAACGGCAGCGAGAACGCCAGCTGCACCAGGATCAGCGAGGCGAGGGTGTTCAGCCCGATGCCCGGCGCGAACCGGCCGGCGTCGCGGAACATGAAGAACAGCGGGATGGTGAGCGCCTCGACCGGGATCATCTGGGCGATCAGGAACATCACCATGATGGTGGTGCGGAACCTGAACCGGAACCTGGTCACGGCCACCGCCGCCAGGAACACCACGACGGCCGAGAGCACCACCACCGACACCGCGATCACCAGGCTGTTCACGAAGTACCGGCCGAAGCCGTCCACGCTGAGCACCTGGCGGAAGCTCTCCAGCGTGGGGTGGGCCGTCCACGGCTTCGGGTCCAGCGACCGCACCTCGCCCTTGGGCTTGAACGCGGACAGCACCATCCAGAAGATCGGGAAGGCGGTGACCACGGCCAGCACGATCGCGCCGGTGTTGGCGGCGAACCGCCAACGGCCTCGGGTGTTGCGGGTGGTGCGGCTCCGGGGGGTGCCGGTTCCGCCGGTGCCGGTCCGGGAGTCCCGGACGGGGTTCAGGACGCTCACAGTTCGTTCCCCGTCCGTCGCAGGGTGCGGATGTAGAGGACCGTCGGGATCACCAGGATCAGCAGCATGATCACGCCGATCGCCGCGCCGAGCCCGTACTGCGAGGAGGCGAACGCCTTCTGGTACGCGTACACGTTGAGCACCAGGTTCTGGCCGGCGATGCCGCCGCCCTCGGTCATCACGTAGATCTGGGTGAAGACCTTGAAGTCCCAGATCACCGACTGGATCACCACGATGGTCAGGATCGGCCGCAGCATCGGCGCGGTGATCCGGCGGAAGGTCGTCCAGGTGTTGGCGCCGTCCAGGGCGGCGGCCTCCATGATCTCCTCCGGGATCGCCCGGATCCCCGCGTAGAGGGTGACCATCACGAAGGGGAAGGAGTGCCACACCACGACGGCGCCGACGATCAGGAACGCCGTCCACTTGTCGTAGAACCAGTTGAACTCGTGGAAGCCGGTGAGCCCGAGCTTCACCAGCGTGTGGTTGACCAGGCCGAGGTTGGTGTCGAACAGGAAGCTCCACACCGTCGAACCGGTCATCGCCGGCGCCGCCCAGGCCGCCATCGCGGCGGTGGTCAGCACCAGCCGGGGCCACCGCCCGACCTTGGTCAGCAGGACGGCGAGGGTCGCGCCGACGGCCAGGGTGGCGACCACGCAGAACGCGGCGAAGCCGACCGTCTGCAGCAGCACCGACCAGAACTGGCCGTCGCTCAGGATCTTCGAGTAGTTGCCGAAGCCGACGAAGGAGGTCGGGGCGCCCCCGGAGGCCTGGGCCTGCCCGAAGTCCAGCACGGACAGCAGGCCCAGCTGGTAGATCGGGTAGGCGACCAGCGGGATCAGGATGACCGCGGCCGGCAGGAGCAGCAGCAGCGGGGGCCGGCGGCGCCGGCCGCCCGAGGGTGCGGCCGGCGCCGTGCCCCCACGGCGCCCGCGCGGGGAAGGCGGCGCCGTCGGGGCGGTCGTGGTGGATGCGGACACGTGCGGGACCTGCTCTCTTCCGCGGACCAGGAGGTCGGTGCGGGACCAGGAGGTGGTACGGGACCAGGGGTTGAAGGTGGGTGCGCGGCCGCCGTCAGTGCGCGGCGAAGGCCGAGGTGATCTGGTTCGCGGCGTCGCCCGAGGCCTTCGCCACGTCCGCCTTGCCGGTGACCACCTGCTGCAGCATGGTCGGGATCACCGCCTGGGCGTCGATCTGCGCCCACGCCTGGTCGAGCGGGACGAACCTGGTGCCGGCCGCGATGGTGTCGGTGAACGGCTTCAGGAAGGCGTCCTTGGCGGCGACCTTGCCGCTGACGGACTTGAGCGTCGGCAGGTTGCCCATCGCGTCGTACATCTGCTCCTGGTACGCCGGGCCCGCCAGCAGTTCGGCGAATTCGAGGGCGAGCGTGCGGTGCTTGGCCGCCCTCATCACGCCGAGGTTGTTGCCGCCCGCGAACGCCGGGGCGATCGAGCCGGCCTTCTCCCCGGGCAGCGGCACCACGCCGTACTTGCCCTTCACCGGGCCCCCGTCGACCTTGCTGCGGCTGGAGTTGGGCAGGATCGCCATCGCCGACTTGCCGGCCGCGAACAGGTCGACGGTCTTGCCGCCGGTGAGGTCGGCGCACTGCTGGGCGGGGCAGCCGTCGGCGCCGAAGAGATCGGTGTAGCGCTTGATCCCGGCCTGCGAGGCGGGCGAGTTGATGGCCGCCTTGTACGCGGAACCGTCCTTGGCGGCGATGTCGCCGCCCGCGTCCCAGACGAACGGCAGCGCCCCGAAGGTGTACTTGCCGCCGACGGCGATGCCGAAGGTGTCGGGGTTCGCCGCGTGGATCTTCTGGGTGGCGGTGACCAGTTCGGCGTACGAGGTCGGCGGGGTCAGCCCGGCCTCGGTGAACAGGTCGCTGCGGTAGTAGAGCGCGCGCACGGCGACCCACCAGGGCAGGCCGTACGTCTTGCCGTCCACCACGGCGGTCTTGACGATCGCCGGGTCGAGGTCGCCCTTGTCCTGCCACTTGTCGAGGTCGGCGCCGATCTCGGCGAGGCCGCCGGCCGCGACGTAGCCGGGGAGGTCGGTGTTGCCGAACTCGACCAGGTCCGGGGCGCTGCTCGGGTCGTTGAAGGCGCCCTTCATCTTGGCCGCGCGGGCGGAGGCGTCGGTGTCGATGTAGCTGACCTTGACGGTGACGCCCTGGTGGGAGGCCTGGAACTCGCTCACCGCCTTGCCGACCACGGCCTCCTTGGCCGCGTTGCCCGCCTCGTTGTACAGCCAGACCTGGAGGGTGCCGGTCCGGTCGTCGGCGGCCTTGTCGCCGGCCGGCGCGGCGGTGCCCGGCGCGCAGGCGGTCGCGGCGAGGCAGCTGGCGGCGAGCACGGCAGCCGCGGCAGTCCGTCTGATGAGTCGCATGGGTGGAGAACCTCCCCTCCCGACAGTTGCCGCCGAGACGTGCGCCGCTGGGGACGGGTACGTCGAAGCAGGCCCTGACCGGGGCCGATGGTGGGTGTGGGTGGAGGACGGCCCGGACGCGTTGGGGGCGTCCCGGGCAGGCCGGTACGGGGGTGCGGCAGAGCGGACCGTTCGGGTGGGGCGGCGTCGCCTGCTCGATGGCAGGGACGTTAAGCGCGGGCGATCGGCGCCAACAAGAGGGGGTTCGGGAAGTTTTGCACTGCACAACGTTGTGTCGAAGAAGCGGCGTTGCGGACGCGAACGGGTACCTTCTGACAACCGCCGCCGTCGAGCGGGGGGAACACCGGCAGAACGCGGCCGCAGCACGCGACAGCAGTACACGGCAGCAGCACGCAGCAGTAGCACTCGACAGCGGAACGAGACAGGGACGGACCACCCATGACGGAGACGGGGCCCGACGCGGAGACCGAGCGACCCGCGGGCACGGCGGCCGACAGACCCACCGGCGCGGCGGCCGAACGCCCCACGGGCGCGGCCGCCGGGCGCAAACCCGCGACCGAACGCAACCAGTCGTCCTCGCTGCGCCGCGCGCTCGCCGTCCTCGGCCACGTCCGCGACCACAGCGACGGGCGCGGCGTCCCGCTCGCCCAACTCGCCGAAGCGCTCGACCTCAACAAGAGCACCGTGCTGCGGCTCGCGGGCCCGCTGCTCGACGAGCACCTCCTCGACCGCGACCGCGAGACCGGCTGGTTCCGGCTCGGCCACGGCTCACTGCGACTCGGCCAGGCCTACCTCTCCACCCTCGACCTGCGCAGCGTCGCCGCCGAACACCTTCGCCGGCTCCAGCGCGAGGCCGGCGAGACCGTCCACCTGACCGTCTGGCAGGCCCCCGGAATCGTCTACCTGGACAAGGTCGAGGACGAGACCAACGTCCGCATGGCCTCCCGCGTCGGCAGCCGGGCCCCCGCCTACTGCACCGCCACCGGAAAGGCCATCCTCGCCTGGCTGCCCGACGAGGCCGTCACCGAGGTCGTCGCCGCGGGCCTGCGCCCGGTCACCGCCTGGACCATCTCCGATGAGACCCGGCTGCGCGCCGACCTCGCCCGGATCCGCGCCCGCGGCTACTCCATCGACGACCGCGAGAACGAACCCGAGGTCCGCTGCGTCGCCGCACCGATCTTCGACCACGCCGGCGAGGTCACCGCCGCCCTGTCGGTCTCCGGCCTGACCTCCCGCATGACCGCCGCCCGCGTCCGCGCCCTCGGCCCCGTCGTCGCCCAGGCCGGACTGCGGATCTCCCGCGAACTCGGTTCCGACCGCCAGCCGTCCTGACCGCGCACCGAAACAGCCCGGAAAAGCGAATGAGGTCCGGCACCTTTTGAAAGGCGCCGGACCTCATCCGACTATTGGAGCGCCAGGCCCGGGTCGCACGGACTCTTCCTACTGAAAGTAGGACGTGCTCTGGTAGCACCACTGACGCCTGACGAGGAATCATCTCCC
>NZ_JBHVPH010000006.1:39237-77878 GCF_042887425.1 Kitasatospora sp. NPDC057940 | reverse complement strand
GAACAATACCAGCCCCACACCCACACACCGAACCCCCGGCCAAACCCCACCCCAAAAGCAAACAAGGCCCGGCACCTTTAGAAAGGCACCGGACCTCATCCGACAATTGGAGCGCCAGGCCCGGGTCGCACGGACTCTTCCTACTGAAAGTAGGACGTGCTCTGGTAGCACCACTGACGCCTGACGAGGAATCATCTCCCTCGCGACGAGAAGTACAGTACCAGCTCCGTGATCAGGCACCGAACCGGAGGCGAACCCCGCATGACGAGCGCTCAACCCGAGTCCACCGCGTACGCCGACGGGCGGCTCATGGACGTGCACCGCCCGCCCGCCGGCACCGCCGGGCCCGCGCCCGTCGTACTGCTGTGGCACGGCCGGGGCCCCGACGAGCGCGACGTGCTGCGGCCGCTCGCCCGGGAGGCCGCCGGGCTCGGCCTGCTGGTGCTCGTCCCGGACTGGTGCTCCGACCGGCCGGACGGCGGCCGCGCCGAACTGCTCGCCTCGCTCGCCCACGCCCGCCGCACCGCCGCCGCGTACGGCGGGGACCCGGAGCGCCTGGTCCTGGCCGGCTGGTCACTGGGCGGCCGGGAGGCCGTAGCCGTGGCCACCCACCCCGACACCCCCGCCGAGCAGCGCCCCGTCGCCGCCGTCGGCATCTCCTCCAGCTACGCCCGCCCGGCGATCACCACCGGGGACGCCCCCCTCGACCTGCTGGCCGAACAGCCCTCCCCCGTCCCCCTCTGGCTGGTCCACGGCACGGAGGACGGGGTGCTGGACATCGAGCACACCCGGCAACTGAGCGCTGCTCTGACGAAGCAGATGTCGGCGGTACGGGTTCTCGAACCCGCCACCGACCACGCGGGCGTCATCATGACCGTGTACGACGCCGAGGCGGACCGCTGCCTCCCCACCACCGCCGAAGCGGTGCTGCGCGCCGGACGCCGCACCGCCGCCGTCCTCGCCGAGGCCGCCGGGCTGTCGTAGCCAGGCGGCGCCGCGGGCAGGCGCGCGGCCTACCGCCCCGAGACGAGTGAGCGCAGGCCGTGGCCGCGTTCCATGGCCTCCAGGTCGCGCTGCAGCGGCGGCCGGGGGACGGCCAGGACGGGGCAGCTCGCGTGCCGGACGCAGTAGGCGGCGACGGAGGGGCGCAGCACCCGGGAGAGGCAGCCGCGGCTGCTGCCGGCGCCGAGGACGAGCAGGTCGTCGGGGTGGTCGGCGAAGCGGACCAGGGTGTGTCCGGTGTCGCCGCGGACGGCCTGGCAGCGCAGCCGGACTCCGGCGTAGCGGCCGGCGAAGGCCTCGTCGAGGGCTTGCCGGAGCCGGGCGACGGCGGCGTCGCGGCCGGCGGTGATCGCGGCCGGGCAGGGTGTGCGGCGGTAGCCGATCTCCTCGCCGGGCGAGGTCCAGCAGAGGAGGGCGAGGACCTCGGCGTCGGTGCGGTGGGCTTCGGCGACGGCGTGGTGGAGGGCGGCGAGGCTGCCGAGCGAGCCGCTGACGCCGACGACGATCCGGCCCGCGCGGTCGGCCCGCTCCGCTGCCCCGTCCGCGCCGGATATCTCGCTGTCCGCCATGGTTCGCCCCGCCTCTCGGTCCGTACCGCCGTGCCGTGCTGTCGTCCTCCAGCAAAGCGGGCCGGCACCGCGCCTCCGGCGCCCGTTGACACGCCTCTGACGCGCGCGCGGGTGTTCCGTACGTGTCCCTGATGCCCCGGGGGCGCCAGGGCGTGTCCTCGAACCCCCGCCTGCGCGCCGGCTCCGGGATTTCGAGGACACGCCCTACAACGCGGTCCGGTACGCCTCGAGCCGGTCGGCCAGCTCTGCGGGGTGGCCGAGCATGGGGCAGTGGTCGCCGGGCATCTCGTCGGGTGTGATGCCCAGGCGTTCCCGCACGATCCGGCGCAGGAACTCGGCGGGGAAGAAGCGGTCGTCCCGGGCCAGCAGGAACCTGGTGGGCACGTCGGGCCAGGCGGCCAGCGGCCAGGGCTCGACGAACGGGGTGCCCGACTGCGCGCGCGAGTGCTTCCAGGCCTCGGCGGCCAGGTCCGGCGGGGTGTCGTGGAAGAACAGGGCGGTGTCGTCGTCGGGATCCCTGCCGTCGCGTTCGTCCTGTTCGCGCCGGGCCTGCTCGTGGTCGGTGTCGGCCCACCACCGGCCGGGGCTCTCGCCCGGTGCCGGGATCTGCGCCTGCAGCATCACCAGCAGGTCCACCGGGAGGCGGTCGCACACCAGCGGCGCGGTGAACCCGCCGAAGGAGTGGGCGACCAGGACCAGGCCGGTGCGGTCACCGATGGCGTCGACCACGGCATCGGCGTACTCGGCCAGCCCGGCCGAGTCGTCGTCGCACGGCAGGTCCACCGCCACCACGTCGTGGCCCCGCCGGCGCAGTTCGGCCTCCAACAGGTGCCAGCACCACGGGCCGGACGCGGCCCCGGGAATCAGCACGTACGTAGCCATCGTCAGTGACCTCTCGGCAGCGCAACGGGCAGTCCGGACATCCTTGCCACGGCACTCTAGTGAAGGCCGACGACATCCCGGCGTGGAACGGCTCGCCTACCCCTCCGGTGGTTCGGCTTCCCAGAGGTCGGCGAACATCCGGTCCAGGTGTTCCTCGCCGATCGGGGGGACGGGCAGCGGGTGGGTGGCCCGGGCGCGGAAGCCGTCGAGGAGCAGGGCGAGGTAGCGGCGCCAGAGGTCGGGGCGCAGGTCGGTGGTGGCGGGCAGGGCGCGGCAGAGCGGGCCGAGCAGGAAGAGCAGGTCCATGGTGACCACGTCGCGCCGCATGGTGCCCTGGTCCTGGGCGCGGGCGATGAGGGCGCCGACGGTGGCGGCGTGCCGGCGGCTGATCTCGATCATGCCGGGGATGGTGGGGATGGCCTGGGTGACGAGGTCGTTGATGCCGCGGTCGGCGGCGACGAGTTCGAAGATGCGCTCGAAGTAGTGTTCGAGCGCGGTCCAGGCGTCCTCGGCGGCGAGGGCTTCCTCGCCGGCCCCGGCCAGGCCGACGGCGGCGTCGGCGAACACCTCGCCGATCAGCGCCTCGCGGGTCGGGAAGTGCCGGTAGAGGGTGGCGTTGCCGACGCCGGCCTCCTTGGCGATCTGGTCCAGCGGGACGTCGAGGCCGTACCGGGAGAACATGCCGCGGGCGGCGGCGAGCAGCAGGTCGCGGTTGCGCTGGGCGTCGCGCCGGAGTCTTCCCGGGGGGTTCGCGCTGCTCGGTGCCATGTCCCGACCCTAGCAATCCCCGGGGCGGGTGGTCGGGCGGCGGGTCAACTACCCTACGGGGGCGTTGATTCCGTACGGGGTCCGCGGCGGCCCGCGGGGGGCCGCGGTGAGTCGAGGGGGCGGCCATGGCCGAAGTGGTGGAGTTGCGGTACTACCCGGTGAAGGGGTGTGCCGGGGTCGAGGTGGCGCGGGCGGAGCTGACTCCGGCGGGGCTGGCCCACGACCGGGCGTTCATGGTGGTGGACGAGGACGGGGTGTTCCGCTCCCAGCGCCGGGACCGCCTGCTGGCCACGGTCCGCCCGACGGTCGGGGAGGACGGCCGCCGGCTGACCCTTGACGCCCCGGGTGTGGAGCCGGTGACCGTCGCCGTGGACACCGAGGGTCCGCGCCGGCCGGTGCAGCTGTTCGGCGCCCCGTTCTTCGGGATCGACCAGGGCGAGGAGGCGGCCGGCTGGTTGTCCGGCGTGCTGGGTGTCCGCAGCCGCCTGGTCCGGGTGCCGCCGGAGCACGACCGGGTGTCCGACGGGCTGGTACCGGGCACGTCCGGCTACGCCGACAGCTGCGCGGTGCACCTGCTGTCCCGCGCGTCGCTGGAGCGCTTCAACGCGCTGAGCGGCGGACTGCCCGTGCCGGCGGACCGGTTCCGCCCGAACCTGGTGGTGGACGGCTGGGACGAACCGCACACCGAGGACCTGACCCGCCGGATCACCGTGGGCGGCGCCGAGTTGGCCTATGCGAAGCTCGCGATCCGCTGCTCGGTGACGCTGGTCGACCAGTCGACGGGCGCGAAGGCCGGTCCGGAGCCG
Source organism: Kitasatospora sp. NPDC057940 (assembly GCF_042887425.1). Lineage (NCBI taxonomy): Bacteria > Bacillati > Actinomycetota > Actinomycetes > Kitasatosporales > Streptomycetaceae > Kitasatospora > Kitasatospora sp. NPDC057940. The sequence continues at coordinate 73,851 of NZ_JBHVPH010000006.1, read as the reverse complement.
CTGCGGACGCTGGCCGGCTACCGCCGGGCGGCGGTCGGCGGGGTCGCGTTCGGCAGCAAGTTCGCGGTGCTGCGGCCCGGCACGCTGCGGGTCGGGGACGAGCTGGTGGTGGAGGCCTGGGGGCCGTCCGAGCTCTGAGGCCGGTCGCGGCGGGCCGCCGGGGCGGGCGGGGGTCGCCCCTCGGCGATCCGGCGGGCCCGTCGTTCCGGCGGCCCCGGCGGAGATGTGCGCCGGGGCCGGGCGGGGCGTGGGGCGCGTGTCAGCAGCCCTGGTCGATCAGCGAGAACGTGACGTAGTGGTCACCGGTGTAGTAGTCCTCCTGGGTCGCCTGGCCGGTGATGATCCGGCGGGTGCCGCGGGTCGGGGCACCGGGCGTGATGACGGTGTACTCGTGGTAGTACCCGTAGGACTGGCTGGGCAGGACGTGCTCCCTGTTCTGGAACACGACGCCGTCCTGGGAGTACGGGAACGGCCCGTCGGTGGCGATCAGGTTGAGGGTGTCGGTCGCCTCGGGCGGGAGGGTGGACAGACACACCGTGCCGCTCACGTCGGCGTGCGCCTCGGTGGCGACGGCGACGGGCGCGAGGGTCATCAGGGCGACGGCGGTGACGGCGGCAGCGCGGGTCTTCCACGCGCGTAGAGTGCGGGTCATGTCCACCAGTGTGACCAGCCACCGACAACTCCGGAAGCCCTGCGACAAACTATTAACCGACGGGTAACTCACCTGCCTGACCAGCGACTTGAGCCGTATCCCGGCTCCGACCCGAGCCCGGCCGGCGCCGTCCACGAACCGCCCGGACACCCCATGGGTCGACCGCCGTCGAACTAGCGACCCGCCCGCTGTCGGCCTCCTCACAGCTTCCTCACGTTCGCTCCCCGCTCCGGTCGCGCCGCATAGAGTGACGGATCATGTCGGACCGGAACGACCGCTGACGGGGTGGGCATGAACACGGGGACCAACACGGGGACGGAAACGAGCGCGGGCCCGGGAGCCCACCCGGCCACGGGCACGGGCGCGCCGCTGACCGCGCGGCAGCTGATCGGACTGCTGGTCGACCCCGGCGCCTTCCAGGGCTGGGACGAGCCGCCCGCAGGCCCTCCCGCCGACCCCGGCTACCGCGCCTCGCTCGACCGGGCCCGCGCACGCACCGGTCTCGACGAGGCCGTCCTCACCGGCGCCGGCCTGGTCGGCGGGCGGCCGGTGGCGCTGGTCGCCTCCGAGTTCGGCTTCCTCGGCGGCTCGATCGGCGTGGCCACCGCCGAGCGGATCACCCGCGCCGTCGAGCGCGCCACCGCCGAGCGGCTGCCACTGCTCGCCCTGCCCGTCTCCGGCGGGACGCGCATGCAGGAGGGGTCGGCGGCCTTCCTGTGCATGCTGCGGATCACCGCCGCCGTCCAGGCGCACCGCGCGGCCGGTCTCCCCTATCTCACCTATCTACGGAACCCGACCATGGGCGGGGTCTTCGCCTCCTGGGGCACGCTCGGCCAGCTGGTGTTCGCCGAGCCGGGCGCCCGGCTCGGCTTCCTCGGCCCGCGCGTGTACGAGGAACTGCGCGGTGTGGAACTGCCCCCGGACGTGCAGCGGGCGGAGACGCTCGCCGGACGCGGCCTGGTGGACGCCGTCGTGCCGCCCGAGGACCTGCGCGAGCTGGTCCGCCGCACGCTCGCCGTCCTCGCCACCACCGCGCCCGCCCCGGGCGGCGCGGACACCGGCGGCACCGGCGGCCCCGGCCCCGCTCCCACCCCCGGCAAGACCGCCGCCGGGGCCGCCGAACACCCCGACGCCTGGGATTCCGTCCGCCGCACCCGTCGCCCCGACCGCCCGGGCACCCGCGAGCTGCTGCGCCACACCGCCGAGGAACTGGTGCTGCTGGACGCCCCCGGCGGGCGGGACGGCGCGCTGGTCCGCGCCCTCGCCGTCCTCGGGGGCCGACCGGTCCTGGTGGTCGGCCAGCAGCGGCAGACCCCGGAGCACGAGCGCCCGTTCACGGCCGCCGACCTGCGGGCCGTCCGGCGCACCGCGCGGGTCGCGGAGCAGCTGGGGCTGCCGCTGGTCACGGTCGTCGACACGGCCGGGGCCGAACTGTCCGCGCAGGCCGAGCTGGACGGGATCGCGGTCGAGATCGCGCACTGCCTGACCACCCTGCTGGCACTGCGCACACCCGTGCTGGCGGTACTGCTCGGCCAGGGCTCGGGCGGCGGCGCGCTGGCGCTGCTCCCGGCCGACCGGGTGCTCGCCGCCGGACACGCCTGGCTGGCGCCACTGCCGCCGGAGGGCGCGTCCGCGATCGTCCACCGGGACGGCGGGCACGCCGCCGAGCTGGCCCGCTCCCAGGGCATCGGCGCGGGCCACCTGGCGGAGGTGGGGCTGGTGGACGAGGTGGTCGAGGAGCGGCCGGACGCGGCGGACGAGCCGGAGGCGTTCTGCGCGCGGCTGGGACGGGCGGTCGGTGCCGCGCTCGGCGGGCTGGCGGCGCTGCCGGAGCCGGACCGCCTCGCGGCGCGGGCCCTGCGTCACCGCCGCCTCGGCGACCTCCGCTGAGCGTCGGCGGGAGCCTGCCGGTCTCCACTGATCTCCGCCGGGGCCCGGCGCTCTCCCCCGGGCCCCCACGGGTGTGGCGCCGGTCTCAACGGCGGTGAGATCGTCTGTACCCAACGTGCCGATCGCAGACCGGCGGGTGATGGCCGCAGCGGCCCAAACGGTGAGTGCGCTCACACCGGAATGCGGTCCACGACGGGCGATAGTGGCACGTCCCGGGCACCCGCTCCCCGACCCGCCGACGGGGTGTTCGCGCAGGTCAGCGACGGTCGGCACGCTCCGCGCAGCCGCCCCTTCGAATCCACGGCAACTGCCCCCCGTACGACGGCGCGTCGTAACAAGGGGGTCTTGGCGACGCCCGATCCGGCATGCCAACAATGGCTCAGTCGTCAGCCGCACCGGCACCTGTCCCGCCGGTAGCGACTTACTGCCAGGTCACGCCCCACGACCTTCTCGGCCCCTGTCCGGCCACGGTCCAAGGCGGGGCGCGACCCGGCCCAACCTGATTGAGGTCCTGTTCTAGATGCCCACTTTCAAGCTCCGTATGCGCACTTCCGCCGCGATTCTCGCCGGCGCCGCCGGTCTGACCGCCCTGGGCGCGGGTGTGCTGCCCGCCACCGCGAACGCCGCCACCCTGTCCCCGCAGGCCGTGGCCGCCCAGATCGTCCCGGCGAACCAGCTTGCCTCCTTCAGCCAGATCATCGCCCACGAGTCCAGCTGGAACGTGACCGCGACCAACGCCAGCTCGGGCGCGTACGGCCTGGCCCAGGCGCTGCCGGGCTCCAAGATGGCGACGCACGGCGCCGACTGGAAGACCAACGCGACCACCCAGATCAAGTGGGCGCTGGACTACATGAACTCCCGCTACGGCAGCCCGAACGCCGCGTGGACCTTCTGGCAGGCCAACCACTGGTACTAAGCCGACCACCTCGGCTCACCGGACTCCACCCGCATCCTGACCACTCCCCCCTCACCCCGGGGGTCGGACAGGGATCACCGGGGTGACCCCAGAGGGCCCGGGCCCGCGCGATCCGCGTGGCCCGGGCCCTCTCGTGGTTCCCGCACACCTCTCGCAGTGCGCGCGACCCGCTCCCGGCTCGCCCGGGCCGCGCCCGGTTCACCCGCCTCCGTCCCCGTCCCCGCCCCGTCCGGACGCCCGGGCCGCGCCCCGTCGCTCAGAGCTCGCCGGTGAGCCCGAGCAGTTCCCGCATCCGCGCGTACTTGGCGGCCAACCGCTCGGCGGTCGCGGCGTCCAGCACGGCCAGCCGGGCCGGGTCCGAGTTGTGGGCGAGGTCGGCACGCTTGACCAGCAGCGCGCCCGGCGTGGCCAGGACCCGCGCGGTGTACGCCTCGACCGGCTCGCCGGGGCGGCGGGTGAGCGCGTCCACGATCGTCTTGGTGGCCTCGGGCAACGCGGCCCCCGCCAGCCACTCCCGGCTCAACCGGCCGTCCTCGACGGTGTCGTGCAGCCAGCCCGCCGCGATCTGGGCGTCGCTGCCACCGCGCGCGGCCGTCCCGTGTGCGACCGCCGCGATGTGCTCGCCGTACGGGTGACCGTTCTTGTCGACCTGCCCCTCGTGCGCGCGGCGGGCGATCGCCTCCACCTCGACCAGGCTCAGGTACTCGGGCTCCATCGGCGCGTTCTCGGGCTCCATCGGCTCATCGTAGGCCCGTGGTCTGCCCGTTCGCGCCCACTGGTTTACTGCCCCGGGGCGGGAGACCCCCGGCCCACCCGGCAGACCGTCCGAGCGATCCGAGGAACCATGCCATCCCTGCACCCCCTGCTGTCCGGATTCGCCCCGATCTGGGCACTGACCGGGATCGGCTACCTGGTCGGCCGGACCGGGCTGCTCGGGCCGCACGCGGAGCCGGTGCTCAACCGGTTCGTCTTCCACGTGGCGATGCCGGCCTCGCTGTTCCTGATGATCGTCCGCACCCCGCTGGACCACTTCGCCAACCCCTCGATGCTCGCCTTCACCGCCGGCACCGTCGTCTCGATCGGCCTCGGGCTGCTCGCCGGGCGCCTGCTGTTCCGGCGCGAGAGCGGCGAGTTGGCGATCGGCGCGATGGCCTGCGGGTACGTCAACTCGGCCAACCTCGGCATCCCGGTGGCGATGCAGCTCCTCGGTGACGCCTCCTTCGTCGCACCGGTGGTGCTGTTCCAGATCCTGGTGGTCACGCCCGCGGTGCTGGCCGTCCTCGACGGCGGCGCGGCCGGCCGCCGGGCCCTGCTCACCCTGCCGCTGCGCAACCCCATCCTGTTGGCCACCGCGCTCGGCGCCGCCGCCTCCGCCTGCGGGCTCCACCTGCCCGCCGAGCTGAACCGCTCCTGCGAACTGCTCGGCGGCGCCGCCGTACCGACCGCCCTGGTCGCCCTCGGCATGTCGCTGCACAACCGCCCGCCGGCCACCGGCCGTTCGCGCCACGCCGAGGTCGGGCTGACCGTCGCGGTCAAGACCCTGATACAGCCGCTGATCGCCTTCGCGGTGGCCGGCCCGCTGCTCCACCTCCCCGCGCACCAACTCCTCACCGTGGTGCTCTTCTCCGCCCTGCCCACCGCGCAGAACGTCTACGTCTACGCCCGCGAGTACGGCCAGGGCACCGGGCTCGCCCGGGACTCGGTGCTCTGGTCGACCCTGGCGTCGATGGCGACCCTGTCGGTGGTCAGCTGGTCCCTCGCCGCGTAGCCGGAGCCTCCCGGCTCGCCGGCGACCACCCGTACACGGCACGACAGTTGTCCCCCGCGAGCCGTACAAAAGCGGGGAACCGGGGCCCTCGCCGGACTCCCGGTGGAATGCTGGCGCCCATGAGCCAACCGGACCTTCGTTCCGCAGAGTTCCACCACTGTCCGTCCGTCGTCACGCTGCCGCAGGCGGACGTGGACCACTACAACACCGTTCCGCGCGGCGCCTTCCTGATCGATCCGCGCCTGCGCTGCGACCTCGCCGGCGGGCACGGCGGCACCCACTGCGCGCTGGTCCAGGGCGTGGGCTTCGACCTGCACTGGGCGTCCTGGCCCGAGTACCTGGTCGAGGTCGGGCCGCGCTGCCCGGCCGTCGGCCCGTACGAGGGGCCGGAGCCGCCGCGCGACCCCAACATCTGCCTGCTGCGCGAGGACCACCCCGGGCCGCACTACGGCGAGACCTGGTTCTGACGCCCGCCTGGTCCCGGGCCGTCCCGTGCGGGCGCGGGACGGCCGACGGGGCGGGGGTCAGTAGATCAGGTACCCGGGGCGGTGTCCTTCGTCGTCGATCTCCCCGGTGGCCTGCGCCCGCAGCTTGCGGGACAGCTCCTCCAGGGCTCGGGAGGCCGCGACCTCCTCACCGATCCTGGCGAGCGGGCGGTCGTCCGTGCTCTTCATCGACTCCCCGTGGGCGCGCAGGCCCGGCGCCCGCGCACCGGTCAGCCTGGCCTCGCACGCCGTGTGCACTCCGTCTTCCTCGAAGCTCAGCTCCACGTCCCACTGGTTGTGCATGCCACACCTCCTGGCAGCGGCCCCCTCGCGCCTGTCCGGACCGGCACGGACGGTGAGCCGTGGCGGCCGCTCACACCAGCGTGCGCCCGTCCGGCCCGTGGCGGCAAGCGGGCCCGGCGCGGGGGCGGGCCCGGCCCCCGGAACCAGCTCCCCCACCCCGGATCTCCCGGCCCCGGCTGCTCTCCGCCGCCGGCCGGGCCGCGCCGGCGACCCGGCGGTACGCTGACGGAAGCGCGCCGCGACCGCCGACCGAACCCGGACCCGCCGGCGCGGCGCGGGCAGTGACAACCGGGTGGTCCCTCCGTGGCGGTCTTCCTCCTCGCCCTCGGCGCCGCCTGCTGCCTGGGCCTCGGCTTCGTCCTCCAGCAGCACGCGGCGCAGCGGGCGCCCCGTGCCGACCTGCTGCACTGGCGGCTGCTCCTCGACCTGATGCGGATGCCCGAGTGGCTGCTCGGCACCGGGTTCATGGTGTGCGGACTGATCCTGTCCGCGCTCGCCCTCAACCAGGGCGAGGTGTCGCTCGTCGAGCCGCTGCTCGCGACCAACCTGCTGTTCGCCATGGCGCTCTCCCGGGTGCTGACCCGCCAGACCCTCGGCCGCTCGGGCTGGGCCGGGGTGCTGCTGCTCGGGCTCGGGGTGACGGCGTTCATCGTGGCCGGCCGGCCCACCGGCGGCGGTGCGCCCGCCGGGGAACTGCGGCACTGGCTGGTGGTCGGCACGGTGGTCGGGCTGACCCTGCTCCTGGTCTCGTTGGCCCGGCGGCTGCCGCTGTTCGAGGAGGCCACCCTGCTGGCCCTCGCCGCCGGCCTGCTCTACGGCCTCCAGGACGCGCTGACCCGCACCACCACCCAGCGCCTCGACCACAGCGGGCTGGACGCGGTGCTGCGCAGCTGGCAGCCGTACGCGGTGGTGGCGGCGGGCGTGGTCGGACTGCTGTTGGTGCAGAGCGCCTTCGAGGCCGCGCCGCTGCGGATGTCCCTGCCGGCGCTGACCGCCGCCCAGCCGCTGTCCGGGATCGCCTGCGCGGTCGGCTTCCTCGGCGACCGGCTGCGGGTCACGCCGGGTGCGCTGGCCTGGCAGTCCGCCGGACTGCTGGCCATCGTGGTCGGGGTGATCGTGATCGGCCGCCACCCGGCGATGCCGGGCAGCGTCCGCGAAACCCTGGAGAGCGTCGGGGCTCCACCGGAGGACGAGCGGCCCGAGGAAGGCCCCGGAGGCCGTCCGGGAAACGGTCCGGCCTGACCACCGGTGCCGGAGCGTAATTCGCTTGACCGGGCCACGGGTCGACGCTGCACTGTGGCGAGGCACACGGGCCGTGGTGCCGTCGTCATCCAGGGGAGGAAGCAGCAGCCGATGGAGATCCGTCCGACAACCGATCAGGACCGCGACGTCTACGTCGACACGCTCCATGCCGCGTTCGGGCTCTTCCCGGAAACGCCGAGCGACGGCGGCGGGCTCTGGTGGTCGGCGACCGAGATGGACCGCAACCTGCTCGCCGTGACGCCGGAGGGGCGGCCCGTCGGCACCGCCGGCGCGTACACCTTCGAGCTCACCCTGCCCGGTGAGGCCGTCGTCGCCACCAGCGGGGTGACCGGCGTCGGCGTCCTGCCCTCGCACCGGCGCCGGGGCGTGCTCACCGCGATGATGCGGCGCCAGCTCGCCGGGTTCCGGGCCCGCGGGGAGTTCCTCTCCGTGCTGCTGGCCTCCGAGGCCGTGATCTACCGCAGGTTCGGCTACGGACCGGCGACGTACACGCAGCGGCTGACGGTGCCGCGCCATCGGGCCGCCTTCGCCCTCCCCCGGGCGCGCGGAACGGCCGACGCTGCGGCCCCCGGCCCGGAAACCGGCTCGATCGAGCTGCTGCGGCGGGCCGAGTGCGGCGAGATCCTGGAAGCGGTCTACGACCGGTACCGCCGCACGCAGCCCGGCGCGCTGTCCCGGCCGCACCGCTGGTGGGCCTTGGGCGCGGGCCGGCCCCCGGTCTCCTCGGCGTCGCGCTACGTCGCCGTCCACCGGGGTGCCGACGGGCTCCCGGACGGCTACGCCAGCTACTCGCTCGCCGACGGCACCTTGACGGTCGACGAGACCATCGCCACCGACGACGCCGTCGCCACGGCCCTGGCCCGGTTCGTGCTTGAACACGACCTGGTCTCCCAGGTCGTGTTCAAGCACGTTCCGTCCGACCACCCACTGCGCTGGCAGCTCGCGGACTTCAACGCCGGCGAGGGGAGCAGCAGCACCGACTGGCTCTGGGTGCGACTGCTGGACGTCCCGCGGGCGTTGACCTCGCGCGGCTGGTTCGTGGACGGCGAGCTCGTCCTCGACGTCGACGACCCGTTCCTCGGCGAGCACGGCCGCTACCTGCTGACCGTCCGGGACGGGAAGGCCGAGTGCGTCCCGACGGACCGGGAGCCCGACCTGTCCCTGGACGTGAGCGACCTGGGCTCGGTCTACCTCGGCGGCACCACCCCGAGCACGCTCGTGCGGGCCGGACACATCCGGGCCCACCGCCCGGGCGCGGCCGCCCTCGCCGACGCCCTCTTCAGCGCCGAGCGCGCCCCGCACTGCCTGCACTGGTTCTGACCGGCCGGTTCTGCCCGGCCGGTTCTGCCCGACCGGTTCTGCCCGACTGGTTCTGCCCGACTGGTCCCGGCCGCATGCTCGCCTCGCCGCCCCTGTGCGACAGGCCTACGGGCGTGCCGGGACCGACGCGGGCGCAGGCCCGGGCTCGGGCTCCGCCCCCGACTCGGGCTTCGCCTCGTCGGCGGTGCCCGTCCGGCCGCGCCGGCGGTCCATCTCGCGCCACTCCGGCCGCAACCCGGCCAGGTTGGTGGAGGCGAAGTAGAGGGCGCCGCCCGCGACCAGGGTGGGTATCAGCCCGACGAGGCCGACCGCCGCACCCGCCAGCAGGCCGCCGAGCGGGATACCGGCCCAGGCGAGGGAGTCGCCGAGGGCGTGGACGCGGCCGAGCAGGTGACGGGGCACCCGCTCGAAGAGCACCGCGCCGAGGATCGGGTTGAGGAAACCGCCGCCGAAGCCGCCGACCGCGAAGACCGTGAGCACCACCCACAGCGGCGCGCCGCACGCGAGCACCAGGAAGCGCGGGGCCCCGACGAGTAGGTAGCCGGCGAAGAACACCGTCCGGCGGGGCAGCCGGTGGGCGATGGCCGCCGCGATCAGGCTGCCGACGACCGCCGTGATCCCCCCGGCGGTGCCGGTCAGGCCGATGGCGGCCGGGCCGTTCCCCGACTCCCGCGCCCAGACCGGGAGGAGGACCGTCATGAACCCGGCGTCGAGCAGGTTGGTGATGCCGACCAGCACCGTCACGGTGAGCAGCAGCGGATCGGAGCGCAGGAAGGTGAAGCCCTCGCGGAACATCCGCCAGTAACCCACCGGTTCGGCCCCGGAGTCGGCTCCGGACTCGGCTGCGGACTCGGCTGCTGCGGCCTGCTCGGCAGCGGGTGCCGGGGCCGCCGCGCGCCCCATCCCGCGCGGCAGGGCGAAGGCGATGACGAGGGACCCCAGGGCGAAGGTGGCGGCGTTGAGCGCCAGCCCGGCCAGCGGGCCCATCAGCGCGACCAGCCCGCCACCGACCGCCGGACCGACCGTGGAAGCCAGCCGTTCGGTGACGCCGGAGAAACCGGTGGCGCGCTCCATCGGCACCCGGGCGCGGTCGGCGGCCTCCGGGACCATGACCGACTTGGCCAGGTCCCCCGGGCCGCGCATCGCGCCGATCACCGCGACCATCGCCAGCAGCACCCCGAACGGCAGCATCCCCAGGGCGTGCAGCAGTGGGACCAGCCCGGCCGCGACGGCGCTCACCAAGTCCGTCGTCCAGGACACCACCCGCGGCCCGAGCCGGTCGACCAGCGGCCCGGTCAGCGCCTTGACCAGTACGTACGGCGCCATCTCGGCGAAGGCGACCAGGCCCGTCATGGTGGCGCTGCCGGTGGTGGCCAGGACGAACCAGGGCAGGGCGATGGCCGAGACGCGCGTCCCGGTGATGGAGACGGCCATCGCGGAGAGCACCCCGACCAGCGGCCGGAGGCTGCGCGCGGGCGCGTCGACGACGGTGGCCATCAGGCCCCCGCCTCACCGGTGTCGGTGCCAGCGCCGGTCTCGGTGTCGGCACCGGTGTCGGTACCGGTGTCGCTGTGACTGTCGCTGTGACTGTCGCTGTCGGCACCATCGCCGGTGCCCACGCTCGCGTCGGGCAGCACGTGGACGACCACGGCGACCCGCTCGGTGCCCTCCGGGGCCGGCCCCTCCGCATCCAGCATGCGGTAGCGCCGCACCACCGCGGACAGATCGGCGGCCAGTTGCTCGGCCTCCTCGGGGGTGAGCTGCAACAGCACGTCGCTGAGGACGACCGCCTTGCGCCACTCCCGCGGCATCGTCTCGAAGGCGTCGACCGACCGCTGTGCGGCCAGGGCGTGGGCGGTGAGGACGGACCGGAGGAAGCCGACGGCCGTGTCGAGCTCCTCGTCGGCCATGTCGTCACTCGTCCAGACGGTGAACTTGTGGGCCGAACGCCACCACCGCTCACGGGCGTTCCCGCGCTCGGGATCCTCCTCGACGAAGCCCGCGGCGGCGAGCTGGCGGAGGTGGTAGCTGGTCGCCCCGGAGTTGAGCCCCAACTGCTCGGCGAGCCTGGTCGCCGTGGAGGGGCCGTGCTTGCGCAGCAGCCCGACCAGCTGCATGCGCACAGGGTGGGCCATCGCCCGCATGCCCTTGGCCGTGAGGACGATGTGCGGGTCATCGCTGTGCATCCAGCCGCGTTCATCGGTCATGGCAGGAGCGTAGAACCGCAAAGACATCTTTGCAAAGGGTTTTTTGCGAAGAAGTCTTTGCGGTGAGCACCAGGGCCGCGAAGGGACGCGCGCCGACCGTCCGCCGGCCTTCCGTCAGTCGTGCGCGACCCCCAGCAGCAGCACCACCGTCAACCCGCCGCCGGGGGTGGCCTCCACCGCCAGCCGCCCGCCAGCCGCCAGCACCAGGCTGTGCACGGCCGGCCCGACCGGCCCGTCGGCGCGGGCGCCCGCGAGCAGCCACTCCCGCGCCCCGGGCAGCTCGGACGACCCCCGGTCGGCCACCCGGATCTCCACCCGCCCGCGCGGTCGCGCCGCCCCGCTCAACCCGGCCGCCCGCAGGGCCGTCGCGGCCGGGCCGGGCCCGCCCGCCACCTCGGCGCGGACCAGCACCCGCCCGCCGGGCGGGTTGCGCCGGATCGCGTGGTCGACCAGGCCCGCGAGCGCGGCCTCCAGCCGCCGGGCGTCCGCGGCCACCACCGGCAGCCCCGGCGCCAGCCGGGTCGTCACCGCCGCCGCCCGGCCGCCGCCGCGCACCACCTTGCGGACCACCTCGCCCACCTGGACGTGCCGCGCCTGCGGCTCGCAGCCGGCCTGCCGGCCGGTCCACTCGACGCGCTCCAGTTCCGGCCGGGACAGCGCCCGGGGCCCGGCCATCTCGCCCGGTCGCAACGCTCCCGGTTCCTCACCCGCCACCGCGCCGCCGACCCCGCCCGTACGGCCGGGGCCGCCCGGACCGCCGAGGGCGCCGAGCGCCCTGGCCCCCGATGCGACATAGCCCCAGAGCTTCCCGCTTGCCATTGCCCTGCCCCTCGCGCATCGCCGGCGGCCGTCATCAGTGCCGCGGCCGACCGGCGCGGGCCGCTTCCCAGGCCCTGCTGTCAGCCTGCACCTCACTCGTTCGGGTGACAATCCGGCTCCGGGATGCGAACCGGGCACCACCCCCGCCGGTCGGCGGGTGTGGCACCGGCCGACCGGCGGGGCAGGCCCGGCCTCCGGCCCGCCGCGGGCCCGCGACGCGGCGCCGCCGACCCCGGGCCGGGCCTCACGAACTCCCTTCGCCCGCCCGGAGGTCCGCCGCCCGGGCCGGAGCCCGGGCCGGAGCCCGGAGACCCTCCTAGACTGGCCCCATGCCCCGGCTCAACGACCAGGTGCGGGAGCTGCTCCAGGAGTACGCCGACCTGATCAACATCACCGGCGGGGACGCCTTCCGGGCGCGGGCCTACGAGAAGGCCGCCCGCGCGGTGGGCGGCCACTCCGAGGACGTCGCCGGCCTGGACGCCAAGGGCCTGCAGCAGATCCCCGGCGTCGGGAAGTCCACCGCCGAGAAGGTCGCCGAGTACCTCACCACCGGGCGGATCACCGCCCTGGAGGCCCTGCGCGCCGAAGTCCCTTCCGGTGTCCGGGAGATGACGGCCGTGCCCGGTGTCGGCCCCAAGCGCGCCCTCGCCCTCTACCGCGACCTGGGCATCGCCTCCGTCGACGACCTGGCCGAGGCGGTCCGCTCCGACCGGCTGTCCGGCGTGGCGGGCTTCGGCGAGCGCAGCGGCGAGAAGATCCTGCACGGCATCGAGTTGCTGCGGCGCTCCGGCGGCCGCACGCTGCTCGACGCGGCCACCGAACTGGCCGAGCAGCTCGTCGCCGCGCTGTCCGCCGTGCCCGGCTGCACCCGCTGCGCGTACGCGGGGTCGCTGCGCCGGATACGCGAGACGGTCGGCGACGTCGACGTGCTGGCGACGGCCGCCGACTCCGCCCCGCTGATGGCCGCGCTCACCGGACTCCCGTACGTGGCCGAGGTGATCGCGAGCGGTCCGACCAAGACCTCGGTGCGCACCACCGGGGGCGTGCAGGTGGACCTGCGGGTCGTCCCGGAGGAGGACTGGGGCGCGGCACTCGTCTACTTCACCGGATCGAAGGCGCACAACATCCGGCTGCGCACGATGGCCGTCCGGGCCGGGCTGAAGCTCTCGGAGTACGGCCTGTTCCGGACCTCCACCGAGGGATCGGACGGCGAGGAAGCGGACGGCGAGGGCGCGGGCAGCGTGGACGCGGACGGCGCCAAGGTGGCGTCCGCGACCGAGGACGAGGTGTACGCGGCACTCGGCCTGCCGTGGATCGCACCGCCGCTGCGCGAGGACCGGGGCGAGATCGAGGCCGCCCTGCGCGGTGAACTCCCCGATCTGGTCCAGGAGGCGGACCTGCGCGGCGACCTGCACACGCACACCGACCTGACCGACGGCCTGGCCACCCTGGAGGAGATGATCGACGCCGCGGCCGCCCGCGGCTACTCCTACTACGCCGTCACCGACCACGCGCCGGACCTGGTGATGCAGCGGATGACGGACGAGAAGATGCTCGCCCAGCGCGAGCGGCTGCGCCGACTCGCCGACCGCCACCGGAAGCTGCGCCTCCTGCACGGCACCGAGCTGAACATCGGCCCGGACGGCGGGGTGGACTGGCCGCCCGGGTTCCTGGCCGGCTTCGACGTCTGCGTGGCCTCCGTGCACTCGCACTTCACCGCCGACCGGGCCGCCCAGACCCGCCGGCTGATCCGCGCCTGCGAGAATCCGCACGTGCACGTCATCGGCCACCTCACCACCCGGAGGATCGGCCGCCGCGGCCCGATCGACGTCGACCTGGACGCGGTGTTCGCGGCCGCCGCGCGCACCGGCACCGCGATCGAGATCAACAGTTCCCCGCAGCGGCTCGACCTGCGCGACGAGGACGTCCTGCGGGCGAAGCGGCACGGTGTCCGCTTCGCGATCGACAGCGACGCCCACGCCACCGGGCAGCTCGCCTACCCGCGCTTCGGCATCGGTACGGCGCAGCGCGGCTGGCTCACCGCCGAGGACGTGATCAACACCTGGCCCTGGCAGCGGCTGAAGCGTTTCCTCCGCAAGGACGCGCTGCGCTGAGCCGCCCGCCGGGCACCCGGTGGGCGGCCCCCGCGCACGGGGCCGCCCACCGCGAGGTCACCTCGACACCGCCCCGAGCCCGCCCCGCCGCCTCCCCGAGGTCACCGCTCCGCGAACGAGGCCCCCGGCGTGGCCAGCACCCGGGCCGCGCTGCGGTGCCCGAGGCCGGCGGCCAGGTGCAGGTCGCCGCCCTCCAGGAACCCGGCCAGGAACCCCGCCGCGAAGGCGTCCCCCGCCCCGGTGAGGTCGCGCACCTCGCTCACCGGCGGCACGGGCACCGTGAACGGCGCCTCCCCGGGCACGTCGACGGTGGTCGCCTCGGCGCCCGCCTTGGTGACCACGGTGGTGGTCGCCAGCCGGGCCCGCTCCGGCCCCGGCAGCCCGCCCACCAGCAGGCCCAGGTACTCCGCCTCGGACCGGTTGGCGAACACGAAGGTCGGCGCCAACTCGGCCAGCAGGGCGAGGAAGCGCTCCCGCCCGTACTGCTCCAGCATGCCGGTCGAGGAGGCGTCCACCGAGGTGGTGCCGCCCGCCCGCCGGACCCGCGCCAACGCGTCCACCGCGGAGCGGCCGACCGGATCGCCGTCGAAGGAGTAGGCGGGCACGTGCAGGTGGGTCAGGCCGGCCAGCCACTCGTCCGGCACCCGGTCCAGCAGCTTGGCCGCGCCGCGGTCGGGCAGCATGGTCCGTTCGCCGGTCCGGTCGATCAGGACCACGATGCTGCCGGTCTGGCCGCGCCGGGCGACCCGTACGTCCACGCCGTGCCCGGTCAGTTCGGCGACGATGCCGTCCCCGACCGGGTCGGCGCCGACGCAGCCGATGAACCGGGCCGGGTACTGACCGGCGGCGAAGCTCGCGACGTTCGCCGCGCTGCCGCCGCGCCGCCGGAAGACCTGGGCGCTGGAGTCGGTGCCGTGCCGCAGCGGGCCGTCGACCCAGACGACGATGTCCTCGACGAGGTCGCCGAGCACCCCCAGCACGGGTCAGGCCCCGCTGCGGGCGGCGGCCGCCAGCGCGGTCGCGATCTGGCCGCCGAGCCGGACGTTGCCCCGGTAGACCTCGACGTTGACCTCCAGGCTGCGGCCCTGGGTGTCGCGCTGGATGTGGTCGAGCAGGAAGGGCGTGGAGGCGTTGCCGGTGACGCCCTGGCGCTCGGCCTCGGCCCAGGCGCGCTCCAGGATGCCGTCGAGCTCCTCCGGCGGCAGCTGCTTGGCGGGGTCCACCGGGTTGGCGATCAGGACGGCCTGCGGCAGGGCGAGGCGGTCGCGGGCCTCGATGAGCCGCGCGGCCTCCTCGGGCGACTCGACGCTGAAGTTGATCTCGTGGCCGGAGTCGGTGACGTAGAAGCCGGGGTACTTGCGGGTGCGGTAGCCGATGACCGGGATGTTGAAGGTCTCGAAGCGCTCCAGGGTGGCCCGGATGTCGAGGATCGACTTGACGCCCGCGCTGATCACGGTGACCGGTGTGGCGGCCAGGGTGGTCATGTCGGCCGACTCGTCGAAGCTCTCGGAGGCGCCGAAGTGGACGCCGCCGAGGCCGCCGGTGGAGAACACCCGGATGCCCGCCCGGTGGGCGAGGAAGGCGGTGGCGGCGACGGTGGTGCCGCCGTGGCGGCCGAGCGCGGCGACCACCGGCAGGTCGCGCAGGCTCACCTTGTCCAGGCCGTCCGTCGCGGACAGTTCGGTGATCTGCTCGGTGCTCAGACCGACCGTGGGCACGCCCGCGTGCACGCCGATGGTCGCCGGGACGACGCCCGCCTCGCGCAGCTGTCGCTCGGCCTCCAGCGCGACGGCCAGGTTGCGGGGGCGCGGCAGGCCGTGGGTGAAGATGGTCGATTCCAGCGCGACCACGGGCCGGCCGTCGGCCACGGCCTGCGCGACCTCCTCGGAGACGTGGATGGCCCGCGCGGAACGGGTGGCCGGCGCGGAGCCGGGGGCTTCGGGGGTGCTGGGGGGCAGTCCGGTCATGGTCGGATCTCTCTCTGAGATGCCACTGCGGTGGGGCAACGTGTCGCTCAGCGTATGGACGGTTCGCATCGGAATCCAGAATGAGTCCTGGGGCTTTCCATAGGCTCAGACCTATGAGTTGGCTTAGGCTTGGGCCATGGGCTTCACCTTGCGTCAGCTCGAGGTCTTCCTCACCGTCGCCGAGACGCTGCACTTCGGACGAGCCGCCGAACGGCTGCACATCTCCCAGCCGACGGTCAGCCAGGAGGTCGCCCGGCTGGAACGGACCGTCGGTGTCGAGCTGTTCGACCGCAGCCGCCGCTCGGTGGCGCTGACCGAGGCCGGCGAGGTGATGGCCGCCGAGAGCGCCCGGCTGCTCGGGCAGGCCGAGACGCTGCTGGCCCGGGTGCGGCTGCACGAGGAGTCCCGGCTGGGGACGGCCCGGATCGTCGCCTCCCCCAGCGTGGTGAACCGGCTGCTTCCCGCCGTGGTCAGCCGCGCCGAACAGGAGCTGCCCGCGCTCACCACCGCCGAGGTCGCCGTCGACACCGGCCAGGTCTCCACCGCGGTGGCCGCCGAACTCGCCGACATCGGCCTCGGCCGCTTCCTCGACGAGGTGGCCGGCTACCGGCTGGAGCGGATCGCCGACGAGCCGGTGCGGATCGCCCTCGGCCGGGACCACCCGCTGGCCGGCCGGACGAGCGTGCGCCTCGGCGAACTGCGCGACCTGCCGCTGCTGCTGTGGCCGCGCGAGCAGCACCCGCGCTACTACGACCACGTGCTCGGCCTGTGCTCGGACCACGGCGTCGACCCGCCGGTGCTGGTCAGCCCGCCGCGGATCGTCGGTTCCCGGCTCTACCTGCTCGCCCGCAACCGCGCGTTCTCGCTGGTGCCCGGCTCGATGACCGGCCACCTCACCGAGGACGTGGCCACCGTCCGGCTGGACGGCCGGGCCACCCTGCCGCTGGAGATGCAGTGGCGACTGGACGACCGCCGGCCCCGGCTGGCCACCCTGCGCGACCTGATCCGGCAGGAGGCGGCGGCCCTGGAGGTCGACTAGGCCCTTACCGGGCCCGCGAGGCCAGGCGCACCCCAAGTGTCCCCCCCCGGGTGAATCCTTGACGCTGGCATGCCACCGCCGAAAGGATGCCCGGACCGCCCACCCGGCCCGCGGCAGCGCCCGCCGGCCGCCCGACCCCTGGGGACCAGCCTTGGCCGTCCGCCCGCTGCTTCGCCGCGCCGCCCGCCTCCTCGGCGCCGCCGCCCTGACCCTCGCCGGCACCCTCACCGCCGCCGCCCCCGCCCACGCCGACTTCGGCACCGACTACCACGACCCGGTCACCGCCACCCGGCCGCTCACCCGCCCCGACACCCGCTCCTGCACCGTCGAGGTGATGCACGACCAGCAGTTCCGCAACGGGTACGGCAACCCGCCCGACACCCCGTACACCACCACCCTCACCCCGCCCGCCGACTGCGCCGGGCCCTGGTCCGCGGTGGTCCTGGACCTCCACGGGCAGGTCGCCGGGCGGCAGTTCGACCGCATCTTCAGCGCCCGCGTCGGCGGCGTCCAGGTGCTGCTCTCCTCCACCCCCGAGCCGTCCAAGGACGGCATCGAATGGAAACTGGAGCGCGATCTCACCCGCTACGCCCCGCTGTTCGCCGCCGGACCGCAGCCGTTCTCCCTCGACCTCGCCAACGTCACCGACGCCACCTACACCGGCGTCTTCACCATCAGCGCCAGTGTCACCTTCTACACCGCGAACGACCGCTGGCCCGCCGCCCGCGCCGCCGACCGCCTGCTCACCACCGGGCCGTTCGCGCTCACCCAGGCCGCCCCCGCCGCCGCCCGCGAACTCACCTTCCCGCAGAACCTCGAACGCCTCACCGCCGAGGTCTACACCCGGGGCGGCGGCGCCTGCGAGGAGTTCGCCTACGCCTCCGCGCCCGACGCCTTCGTCAGCGCCAACCCCGGCCTCGGCTCCTGCGGCAAGGGCCCGTTCCGCGAACTGCGGCTCACCGTCGACGGGCGGACGGCCGGCGCGGTCTGGCCCTACCCCGTCATCTACACCGGCGGGTGGGACCCGCTGCTCTGGCGGCCCGTCCCCGGCGTCTTCGCCTTCGACCTGCCCGCCTACCGGCTCGACCTCACCCCCTACGTCGGGCTGCTGCTCGACGGCCGCCCGCACACCGTCGGCATCGCGGTGAACGCCAGCGAGGCGCAGAACAACGACACCTGGACCGGCCAGGTCAACCTCTTCGCCGACGTCGACCACGGCGCCGCCCGCACCACCGGGCAGCTCACCGATCACCGGGTCGCCCCCGAGGCCGCCGTCGACACCCGGCTCACCGACCACGGCGGCGGCAGCGGCGACTGGACCGTCACCGCCGGCCGGCACGACCTCGCCCGCGGCTGGGTCCAGACCTCGCACGGCCGGATCACCACCGAGGTCCGCGACGACCTCGCCTTCCGCTCCGCCCAGCAGCTGCGCGACAGCGGCAACGACGTGGCCCTGCACAACCGCACCGACCTCACCCGCACCACCGCCACCTGGGGCGGCGGCCCGCACCGCACCACCACCGTGCGCGAGGGCGAACCGCTGGACGTCACCTACCGCGTCACCCACGACGCCGCCGGCAACACCGACCAGCGGACCGCCATGGACCTCGGCTACCACCGCGAGACCACCGCGGCCACCGGCGGCCACGTCACCGAGCGTTCGACCGTCGACCACACCCTGCGCCCCACCGCCCGCCGCCACGACGGCGACTCCACCGTCCGCACCGGCACCAGCACCGAGGACTACCGCAGCACCGGGCCCGACGGGCCGTACCACCGCACGCTCTCCTTCGTCGACGGCTGGCCGAAGCCGTAGCACCGCACCGAATCTCACCGAATCTCCCGACTTGCGAAATCCGTCCGATTTCAGGCGGTTGACCCCTGGTGCACACGGCGTGGGAAGCGCATGATGGGAGATGGACCTGCGAGGCAGCTGAAGGAGTTCGACCGCAGGAGGCAGTGGTGACAGATCGAGACGGATCAGGGTCTGCCACTGGTACTACCTCGGTCGACGATCGAACTGCCGGCCGGAGGACACGATGTCCGGAGGCCACCCCCGCCTCGTAGGTTCCCCGCGTCCACGGAGCGCCCCCTCGGCTCCGTGGACGCGTCCGTCGCGACAGGGCCCTCTCGGCAAGACCCGTCACTGCGGCGCCCGTGACCGCGGGGCCCGCCGCCGCGGCACCCGTCACTGCGGCACCGGGTAGCCCATCTCCCAGGCGTGGACGGCGATGCCGACCCCGGCTGTCCCCGTCCGCCGCCCATGCGGCCCTGCGGGCGGGAAGTTCACGTCGTGGCTCCGGCGCGGTTCACCGACGCCCGGTGAGGCTGGCGGCCATGAACGCTTCCAGTGGACATCCGCCCGTCAGCCGGCGCGGGATCCTGGCCGGTGCCACCGGTCTCGGTCTCGGCGGCGCCGTCTCCCTCTCCGGCATCGCGGCCACGCCCGCCGCCGCCTCCCCGCTGCTGCTGAAGCGGCCGGACCGCTCCGGCGCCCCGCGCGTCGCCGGGCTGCACCTCCAGTTCGGCTCGGACGCCTCGCGCGAGGTCGTGGTCTCCTGGCACACCACCGCCTCGGTCGGCAACCCCCGTGTCCGGTACGGCACTTCGCACGGCGGCCTGGGCCGCAGCGTGCAGGCCGACACCAGCACCTACCGGGACGCCAAGTCCGGCACCGAGGTCCAGATCCACCACGCCCGGCTGAGCGGCCTGCACCCCGACACGGACTACGTGTACGCCGCCGTCCACGACGGTGCCACCCCGGAGTTCGGCACCGTCCGCACCGCCCCGCGCGGGCGGGCCGCCTTCACCTTCACCAGCTTCGGCGACCAGGGCACCCCCACCCTCGGCAAGAAGACCGCGAACGGCTACGCCAACGACAACCTGGGCAGCCCCGCCGCCGGCGACACCACCGCCGGAGTCGAGCGGATCGCCCCGCTGTTCCACCTCGTCAACGGGGACCTCTGCTACGCCAACCTCGCCACCGACCGGGTCCGCACCTGGTCCGACTGGTTCGAGAACAACACCCGCTCCGCCCGCCACCGCCCCTGGATGCCCGCCGCCGGCAACCACGAGAACGAGCGCGGCAACGGCCCGACCGGCTACGGCGCCTACCAGGCCTACTTCGACCTCCCCCCGTCCGGCTCCGACGACGAACTGCACGGCCTCTGGTACGCGTTCACCGCCGGCGCGGTCCGCGTCATCAGCCTCAACAACGACGACGTCGCCTACCAGGACGCCGGCGACTCCTACGTCCACGGCTACTCCGGCGGCGCCCAGCAGCGCTGGCTGGAGCGGGAGTTGGCCGCCGCCAACGCGAACCCCGAGATCGACTGGATCGTGGTCTGCATGCACCAGGTCGTCATCTCCACCGCCGACAAGTTCAACGGCGCCGACCTCGGCATCCGCGAGACCTGGGTGCCGCTGTTCGACAAGTACGGCGTCGACCTGGTGGTCTGCGGCCACGAGCACCACTACGAGCGCTCGCACCCGATCCGCGGCCAGCAGCAGACCGACACCCGCACCCCCATCCCGGTCGCCACCGACACCCGGACGATCGACACCACCCGGGGCACCGTTCACATGGTGATCGGCGGCGGCGGCACCTCCGCCCCCTCCAACGGCCTCTTCTTCGAGCCCGCCAAGGCCCGCGTCATCACCGGCGTCGGCGCCGTCGACCCGGCCACCGGCAAGCGGCCCCCGCAGTACGTGATCGAGGACGCCCCCTGGTCCGCCTTCCGCGACGCCGACAACCCGTACGGCTTCGCCGCCTTCGAGGTCGACCCGGGCGAGCGCGGCGGCCGGACCACCATCGACGTCACGTACTACTCGGTCAGCGGTCCGTACGGAGACCTCGTCCCCGTCGACCGCTTCACCCTCACCCGCCCGCGCGGCGCCCGCGGCGGCGGCCGGGGACGCTGACCCCGGCCGAGCCCGTCGGGGTGGCGCGCTCACCCCCGCCACCCCGACCGGGCGCGGTACCGTTCCTCCGCGCGCCCGGACACACCGAACGCACCGAACGCACCGAACGCCTGAACGCCTGAACGCCTGAACGCCCTGGAGGCCCGCCCGATGCCCGTCGACCGCCCCGCCGACGGCACCGGGAACGCCCGCCGCCCCGACTACGGCCGACTCGCCACCGTCGGCCCGTACTTCGCGCTCGACACCCCCGCCACGCCCGGCGCGGGCCCGCCCCCGGGCTTCCGGCCGCTGCCCGAGCTCTACGGCACCGGGCCGGACGCGCCGCTGGCCCGGCGGATCCGGGTGGTGGCGCAGCGGCTCGGCACCGCCGAGCCCCGGGTCGCCGCGTCGATCCTGCACCTCGGACTGGCCGCCCGGTTCTGGTCGGTGGGCCTCGGGGCGGCCGTCCTGCTGGGTACGGTCCCGACGCTGGAGCACGCCTGGGTGCGGATCCCGGATCAGGGGCCGCTCGACCTCTGGACGCCGCCGGAGCCCCCGCTCCCCGCTCCGTCCCCCACTTCGCTCCCGCTCGCCGACCAGCTGTACGAGGCCGTCCTGGTGGGCCAGTTGGAGCCGCTGGCGGCGGCGGTGCGGTCCGCCGTCCCGCTCTCCGCCCGGCTGCTGACGGGCAACGCCGCCTCCGCCCTGGCCGGCACCCTGCGGGTCCTGGACGCCCACGCACCGGGCCCCGCAAGGGCGTTGGTCGCGGAGCTGCTCGCGCGCCCGCCGCTGGCCGGTACCGGGACACTGCGGACCGGCCCGCGCGCCGCCGCCTTCCGGCGGACCAGCTGCTGCCTGTACTACCGGGTGGGTCCGGGCGCCGGGGTCTGCGGCGACTGCTGCTTCACCCGGCCGCCCGCACCGAAGCGGGGCTGATACATCCAGGAGTGCAGGTCATATCCGGACCACCTCCCGGTCCGCCGACGGCCTCCACCACCGGTCCTCCGGTCACCCGTCACCCGTCACCCGTTCGTCCGTCAGCCGTCACCCGTCGCCCGTCAGCCGTTCGTCCGCCAGCTGGAGGTGCCCCCGCACCAGGTGGTGCACGCAGGCGACGATGTGCGCCTCGGCGGCGGCCCGGGCCCCGGCCGCGTCGCCGGCCAGGACGGCGACCAGGATCTCCCGGTGCTGCTCGGCGAACCGCTCCTGGTCGGGGCCGTACGGTGCGGGCAGCCAGAGCAGCGGCCCGAGTTCGGCCTGGAGCCGGACGGCGAGCCGGGTGAGGCGCACGGACTGGGCGGCGACGGCGAGTTCGATGTGGAAGCGGGCGTCGGCGCGGCGCCGCTCGGCGGGCCCGGCGGCGTCACGCAGGTCGTGCACCAGCCGGGTGAGCCGGGGTGCGAGGTCGGCGGGGGCGCGTTCGGCGGCGAGCCGGGCGGCGGTGCCGGAGACGGCCAGTTCCTCGTCGCCGAGGTCGCGCAGGTCGACGGTCGCGAGGTCGCGCAGCCGGGCGAGTTGGAGGCGTTCGGAGCCCTCGGCGGGGGTGCGGACGAAGCTGCCGCCGTTGCGACCGCGCCGGGTCTCGATCAGGTCGGCCTCGCGGAGCAGGGCGAGCGCCTCGCGGACGGTGCCGTTGGCGACGCCGAGCTGGTCGGCGAGGTCGTTCTCGCTGGGCAGTTGATCCCCGTCGGCGACCAGGCCGAGGGCGATCGCCTCGGTGATCCGGCGGGCCACGGCATCGGCGCGGCCGAGGTCGGCCAGCGGCGCGAGGACGGCGCTGAGCAGCGGGGTCGCGCTCCCGATCGTCGCCACGCCGACCCTCTCCTCGATCACCGTCGGACTGGGTGCTCCCGGCAGGGTACCTCCCGGTCGGGCACGCACCCTTGCCGCTAGAAACCCGATCTCGTATGTTTTCCCGCGATCCCGGTCCGAAGCACCAACCCCGGTAACCCCTCACGCGTCACGCCACGTTCCCAGGAGCAGGAGCAGGTCATGACCGATGCCAGCGCACGTGCCACCTCCCCGACCGGCCCCCTCCCCCCTCAGGGCCCCAACACCGACACCGACACCGGCGCCGATGCCGACGCCGACGCCGCACGACTGGCCGCCCTCGGCTACGCCTCCGAGTTCAAACGCGACATGAGCCTCTGGGCGAACTTCTCCCTCGGCTTCACCTACCTCTCCCCGGTCGTCGGCGTGTACACACTCTTCGCCTCCTCCCTCGCGACCGCCGGCCCGCCGATGGTGTGGAGCTTCCTGATCGCCGGGGTCGGCCAGTTGCTGGTGGCACTGGTGTTCAGCGAGGTGGTCGCCCAGTTCCCGGTGGCGGGCGGGGTGTACCCGTGGTCGCGCCGGCTCTGGGGACGCACCTGGGGCTGGCTGACCGGCTGGGTGTACCTGCTGGCGCTGATGTCCACCATCGCCGCGGTCTCCTACGGCGCCGGCCCGTACGTGGCCGCGCTGCTGGGCGTCGAACCGAGCACCGCGACGACCGTCTGGTGCGCGCTCGGCCTGCTGCTGCTCGCCACCGTGATCAACCTGGGCGGCACCAAGGTGCTGTCCGCGGCGGCCGTGTTCGGCTTCGCCGCCGAGCTGCTGGGCGCCCTGGCGGTCGGCGCCTGGCTGCTGCTGACCCACCGCTACCACGGGCTCGGCGTGGTCTTCGACCGCTTCGGCGCGGGCGACGGCGGCTCGTACACCGACGCCTTCCTGGCCGCCGGGCTGATCGCGGTCTTCCTCTTCTTCGGCTTCGAGGCGTGCGGCGACGTCGCCGAGGAGGTGCCGAACCCCGGTCGACAGATCCCCAAGTCGATGCGGCGCACCCTGTACGTCGGCGGCGCGGCGGCGATCGGCGTCAGCCTGGCGCTGGTGATGTCGATCCAGGACATCGGCGCGGTGGTCTCCGGCGACGACAAGGACCCGGTGGCCTCGGTGCTGCACGACGCGTTCGGCGCCACCGGCGCCCGGGTGGTGATCGGCGTGGTGCTGATCTCCTTCCTGTCCTGCGTGCTGAGCCTCCAGGCGGCGGCGAGCCGGCTGGCGTACTCCTTCGCCCGGGACCGGATGATCGTGGGCAGCCGACTGCTCGCCACCGTCTCGGACCGCCTGCGCGTGCCGCCGTACGCGCTGCTGCTCGCCGCGGCAGTGCCGGGCGTGATCATCGTCGGCGCCTCGGCACTCTCCGAGGGCGCCCTGACGAAGATCATCTCCTTCTCCAGCATCGGCATCTACCTGGCCTTCCAGATGGTGGTGCTGGCCGCCCTGCGCGCCCGGCTGCGCGGCTGGCGCCCGAGCGGGGACTTCCGGCTCGGCCGCTGGGGCCTGGCGGTGAACATTGGCGCGCTGGTGTACGGGCTCGCCGCGATCGTCAACATCTGCTGGGGCCGCACCCCGGACGCCGCCTGGTACGACGACTACCTCGTGCTGCTCTCGGCCGTGGCAGTGCTGGCGGCCGGCGGGCTCTACCTGCTGCTGGCCCGCCCGCACCTGCGCGGCGACGCCCCGTCCGGCGACGCGACGGCCCCCGCCGGGGACGCCCGATGACCCTCACCTTTGGAGGAATCCCCGCCGCCGCCCTCGACCGCGTCCCGGACGACGGGCACCCCTGATGCGCGCCAGGACCCCGGAGTCATGAACGCGGAGTCGTGAGCCCGGAGCCACGGAACCCGGAATCACAGAGCCTGAGTCACAGAGCCTGAGCCACGGAGCCTGAGCCACGGAACCGGAGCCGCGAAACCGGCCCGCGTCCGGCTTGTCCAGAGCCGGGCGCGGGCCTCCGGTCCCCACCCGGTGCCGATGCCCTCAGCGGCGGGTGAAGCACTCGCGTGCGGTGCGGGTCAGACCGCGACCGCCTCCGCCACCTCCTCCTCCTCGGCCTCCACCGGGCTCGACGCCGCCCGGCGCCCGCGCCCCTCGTGGAGCGCGGCGGCCACCAGCGCGGCCCCGCCCAGCAGCAGCCAGACCACCAGGGTCACGACGTGCCCGCCGAGGCCCGCGCCGCCGTCGAAGTACAGGATGCTGCGCGCGCCCTCCAGGAAGCCGGCGCCGGTCCAGAAGCCGTGCAGCGCGCCGAAGAAGCCGTTCTGCAGCTCGGGTCGGAAGACGCCGCCGGAGCTGGTGAAGTTCAGCATCACGAACAGCACCATCAGGGCCAGGGTGGTCCACTTCTTCAGGAAGCTGTGCAGGCCGATGCCGATCAGGACGACGCCCGCCGAGTAGAGCCAGCCGAGCGCCCACACCGCGGCCAGGTCGTGGTCGACCACGTGGAAGACCGGTCCGGCGGTGACGATCCCGATCACGCTCACCACCAGCGACACCGCCACGCCGACCAGCGCCCGGATCCGCATGCTCAGCCCGGCGCCGGCCGCGCCGATCACGGCGACGCTGGCGTAGGAGCCGATGCTCAGCGCGACCAGCAGGAAGAACAGGCCCTGGCCGGTCGGGTCGCCCTCGGCCGGGGTGGTGAGGTCGGTGACGTGCAGCGGCACGCCCTGCCGGTCGGTGACGTTGCTGAACACCGCCGTGGCGGCCACCGCCGAGGTGTCCGAGTTCCCCTTGGCGACGAGCAGTTCGGGGCTCCTGGCGTCCGGGAGGAAGGCCCCCACCAGGTCGCGGTCGCGCAGCTGCTGCTCGGCGGCCGCCCGGTCGGGCAGGGTGCGGACGTCGACCGCCGCCCCGGCCTTGGCCTGGATCGCCTGCGCCAGGCCCTGCGCCTGCGGGGTGGTGCCGACCACGGCGACCTTCAGGTGGTGCGGCTCGGGCTGGTGGAAGGCGCCCTGGTAGGCGAGCGCCATGCCGAGGCACATCAGCAGCGGGGTGATGAGGTGGACGGCGAGGTGCTTGAGCGAGTGCCCCAGGGTGGGCGCTGCGGCAGGGGTCTGGGGTGTGCTCATGGCGTTCGTACCGTCCTCCGATGGCGTCGAGTCAAGACGGGTGGCAAATGCAACCATGAGGGGCGTCGGGACGCGCCGCCACATCAGGTGGTAAATGCAACCATCTTGGATGTAGCTTACAACTATCCGACGCCGATCGAAAGCCGGCCGCCCCGGCCGGGAACACGGCCGAGCGCTCAGGACAGCTCGAACACGCCGTACGAGAAGCCGTCCGCCCGCAGTTCCCCGTCCGCCACCCGCACGCCCCGCACCTCCAGCGGGCGCACCCCGCCGTGCTCCAGCCGCACCGCCCCCGGCTCCCGGCGCGGGTTCACTGCCACCAGGTACCGTCCGGCCCGGGTGTACACCAGCGGGTACCCGGCGTGCCGGACCTCCACCCCGCCGGAGGCGCCCAGCCCCGGATGCGCCCGGCGCAGCGCGATCAGCCGCCGGACGGCGTGCAGCAGCGAGGTCGGATCGGCCCGCTGGGAGAGCACGTCCGGGCGCCGCGGGTCCGGGTCGACGGGCAGGTAGAGGCGCTCGGGCGGCGCGCCGGAGAAGCCCGCCGCCGGCCCGGGCTCCCACTGCATCGGGGTCCGTGAGCCGGCCCGGTTGTACCGCGGGCCGAGCACGCTGCCTTCGACGTCGGGCAGTCCGGGCAGGTAGCGCATACCGATCTCGTCGCCGTAGTAGACGGCCGGCAGGGTGGGCCAGGTGAGCAGGAAGGCGAAGGCGGCGGCCAGTTGCCCGTCGGTGCGCGGGCCGGTGGCCAGCCGGGAGAAGTCGTGGTTGGCGGTGGGCAGGGCGATGTGGCCGATGCCCTCGGTCGCCTCGGCGGCGGCGCGCCAGGCGTCCAGGAACACCTGCGGGGTGCCGCGCCCCTCGGCCTCGAAGTAGCACGGGCCCTGCTGCCAGAACTCCTCGACCGTGCCGGCGCCGTTGTTCCACAGCGATCGCAACGCCAGGCCGTGGTCGGCGCCGCCGAACTGCAGGAAGAAGTCCGCGTGGAAGCCCGCCGCGACGGCGGCCGCCGGATCGCCCCACTCGGCGAACAGCGCGGCCTGCGGGTGGGCGCGGTCCAGCCAGTCCCGCAGCCCGGTCCACAGCTTGGCGGTCTCCGCCAGGCCCGGGTCGTCCTTGACCAGCGAGGAGGCCATGTCGACCCGGAAGCCGGCCAGGCCGAGGCCGAGCCAGTGCGCCATGATGTCGCGCAGGGCCGCCCGGTTGGCGCGCGGGCCCTCGGCGTCCACCGGCTGGCGCCAGGGCTCCTCGGAACTCGGGCGCGCGTAGCCGAAGTTGAGCGCGGGCTGACAGTCGAAGAAGTTCGGCCGGTACCAGCCGGGGCGGCTGCCGGGCGAGGCGACGAAGCCGTCCACCCGTTGGTCGGACCAGATGTACCGGTGGTCGGACGGGTCCTCGGCGGCGGCCAGGAACCAGGGGTGGCGGTCGGAGGTGTGGCCGGCGACCAGGTCGAGCAGGATCCGGATGCCTTTGCGGCGGGCGGCCTCGACCAGCGCGACCAGGTCCTCGGTGGCGCCGTAGCGCGGGGCCGGGGCGAGGTAGTCGGAGACGTCGTAGCCGGCGTCGCGGAACGGGGAGGCGAAGCAGGGGTTGAGCCAGACGGTGTCGACGCCGAGCCAGGCGAGGTGGTCGAGGTGCGCGGCGATGCCGGCGAAGTCGCCGATGCCGTCGCCGTCGGAGTCCGCGAAGCTCTGCGGGTAGATCTGGTACAGGACGGCGTCGGCCAGCCAGTCGGGGCCGGGGCGGGGCGAGGTCATGGGGCGGGTCCTCCTGCCGGATCCGGGGGCCGGGGCCGGGGCTGGGGCCGGGGCCAGGGCTGAGGTTGGGGCTGGGGAGCACGATTCTCGCCCATCCCCGGCCGCGCCGACAGCCCGCCGACAGCCCCGCCGACAGCCGTCCCGACAACTCGCCGACCGACCGCCCCGGCACCCCGCCCCCCCCCCCCGCCGGCCCCTCAGGCCCGTGCCACCGCGCACGCCGCGGTGAACGCCCGGGCCCGCCGGGTGATCTCCGCCCAGTCCCCCGCCGCGACCACGTCCGGCGGCACCACGTCCGTGCCCGCGCAGACCGCGAGCGCGCCGTGCGCCAGGAAGTCGGCGGCGTTGCCCGCGTTCACCCCGCCGGAGGCCACCAGCGGGACGTCCGGGTACGGACCGCGCAGGTCCTTGAAGTAGCCGGGGCCGAACGCCCGGGCCGGGAAGATCTTCACGGCGGCGGCCCCGAGGTCCACCGCCCGGGCCACCTCGGTCGGGGTGAGCGCCCCGAGCACCACCGGCACCCCGGCGGCCCGGGCGGCCTGCGCGACCTCGGGCCGGCAGCCGGGGGTGACCAGGAAGGACGCCCCGCTCGCGACCCCGCGCTCGGCCTGCTCGGCGGTCAGCACGGTGCCCACGCCGACCCGCCAGCCCGCGTCCGCGGCACGCCGCAGGTGCGTCGTCACCTCCGGTGTGGTGTAGGTGAATTCGGTCCAGTTGATGCCGCCTTCGGCGAGCGCGGCGCACAGCGCGGACGCGTCCGGGATGCGGGGCGCGCGGACCACGGCGATCACCGGGTCGTCCCGCAGGTCGGCGAGGGGGTTCACGGAGGGGGGATTCACAGGGATCTGGTTCCTCGGTCGGTGCGGCGCAGGGCGCGCCCGGGCCGGGCGCCCGTGGTGCGGCCCTGCCGGACGACGGCGGTGCCGTTGACGTACACGTGCTGGACGCCCTCGGCGGGCAGCCGGGGGTGCTCGAAGGTGGCGGCGTCCCGGACCTTCTCGGGGTCGAGGAGCACCAGGTCGGCGTGGTGGCCGGGGGCGATCAGGCCGCGCCGGTGCAGCCCGAGCCGGGCGGCGGGCCGACCGGTCATCCGGGCGACGGCCTCCTCCAGTGTCAGCACGCCCAACTCCCGGCTGTAGTGGCCGAGGTAGCGGGGGAAGGTGCCCCAGGCGCGCGGGTGCGGCCGGGCGCCGACCAGCAGTCCGTCGCTGCCGACGGTGTGCGCCGGGTGGCGCATGATCGCCCGGACGTTCTCCTCGTGCCCGACGTGCTGGAGGATCGTGGTGGCCAGTTCGTCGCGGCGCAGCAGGTCGAGGAAGACCTCCGTCCCGCTGTGGCCCCGCTCGGCGGCGAGTTCGGCGACGGTCCGGCCGACCGCCCGTGCCAGCTCGGGCGTCCGGACGCCGGAGATCTGGATCGTCTCCCAGTCGGTGACGACGCCGTGGCAGCCGTCGCTGCCCTTCTCCTCCACCTCGTACCGGATCCGCTCGCGGGCGGCCGGGTCGGCGAGCCGGGTGAGTGTCGCCGCCGGACCGCCCTCGGTGGCCCAACTGGGCAGCAGGGCGGCCAGGGTGGTGGAGCCCGGCAGGTAGGGGTAGCTGTCCAGGGTGAGGTCGACGCCGTCGGAGAGCGCCTGGTCGACCAGTTCCAGCAGTTCGCCGGCCCGGCCCCGGTTGACGCCGAAGTTCATCGTGGCGTGGGTCAGGTGCAGCGCGCAGCCGGTCCGCCGGGCGATCTCCACCATTTCCGCGTAGCCCTCCAACGCGCCCTCGCCGTAGGAGCGTTGGTGCGGGGCGTGGAAGCCGCCGTAGGCCGCGACGACGGTGCACAGCTCGACCAGCTCGGCGGTGTCCGCGTACATCCCGGGGGTGTAGCTGAGACCGCTGGACATGCCGACCGCGCCGTCCAGCAGGCCCTGCGCCAACTCCTGGCGCATCCGGTCGAGTTCGGCCGGGGTGGGCGGCCGGTTGGCCCAGCCCATGGCGAGCATCCGCAGCGAGCCGTGCGGGACGAGGTAGCAGGCGTTGACGGCGACGCCGGTGCGGTCGATCCGGTCCAGGTAGCCGGCGACGCCGCGCCAGTCCCAGTCGAAGCCCTCCGGATCGCCGTTCCAGCCCGCCAGTTGGCGGCGCAGCGCGGGCAGGGTGGCGTCGTCCACCGGGGCGTAGGACAGGCCGTCCTGGCCGAGGACCTCGCAGGTGACGCCCTGGGTGACCTTGGCCGGGTGCTCGGGTTCGAGCAGCAGGGCGAGGTCGGAGTGGGCGTGCATGTCGATGAAGCCGGGGGCGAGGACGAGCCCGTCGGCGTCCACCACCGTCGGCGCGTCGAGGCCGGGGCCGATCCCGGTGATCAGCCCGTCGGCGATCCGCACGTCCGCCCGGTAGCGGTCCGCGCCGGTGCCGTCGACGACGGTGGCGCCCCGGAAGACGGTGTCGGGCGCTCTGCCGCCCGCCATCAGAAGAACGTCCTGACCAGCCCGGTGACCTTCGGCTCGGCCGCGTCGGCGGAGTCGAGCACCGGGATCGCGGTCCACTTGTCGAAGGCCGTGCACGGGTGGGAGACCCCGAGCCGCAGCACCGCGCCGATCGGGGCGAGGTCGCCCGCGTCGCGCAGGAAGGCGTGCTGGTCGTTGAGTGCGGTGATCCGGGCCGCGGTGCCGGTCAACTCGGCGCCGCCGCGCACGCGTTGCGGCTCGGGCAGGCCCTCGTCGAAGGGCAGGTCGCGCTTGCCGGCGTCCAGCAGGGCCAGTTGCGGCTCGGGCCGGGACACCACCCGGGCCCAGCCGTGCAGCGCGCTGTGGAACGGCGTGCTGCCGGCGCCCCGGACCAGCGGCGAGATGCCCCGGTAGAAGCCGTCGTCGTGGGCGATGTACGCGCCCGAGCGCAGGACCACGAGGGCTTCCGGCAGGCCTGCGAGTTCCTCGACGACCAGGTCGAAGTAGGCGCTGCCGCCGGCCGTCACGATCGGCATGGCGTCGTCCGGGTAGGCGCGGGCGAGCCGGCCGTGCAGGTCGGCGAGTGCCTTGAGGTAGCCGCGGACGGTGGCCAGTCCGTCGGCGGTGGCGTCGTGGGCGAGCGCGCCCTCGTAGCCGCCGACGCCCGCGAGGCGCAGGGTGGGGGCGCGCAGCACGGCGGCGGCGATCTCGACGGCCGCGTCCACGCCGCGGGCGCCGGTGCGCCCGCCGGGGCCGCCGAGTTCGACCAGGACCTCGACGGGCCGCTGGGCCCCGGCGGCGCGCAGCGCCTCGTCCATCAGCCGGACGCTCTCGGTGGAGTCCACCCAGGAGACGAAGGCGAACGCCGGGTCGGCGGCCAGTTCGGCGGCGAGCCAGGCCAGTCCGGCCGGGTCGAGCAGGGTGTTGGCGAGCAGGATCCGCTCGACTCCGAAGGCCCGGGCGACGCGCACCTGCGGCAGGTTGGCGAGGGTGATGCCGTGGCTGCCGGCGGCGAGCTGCGCCTGCCACAGGGCGGGCGCCATGGTGGTCTTGCCGTGCGGCACGAGCGCGACCCCGGCCTTGGCGCACCAGTCGGCCATGGTGCGGAGGTTGTGGTCGAGCGCGGCGCCGTCCAGGGTGAGCAGCGGGGTGCCGAGCCCGGTGAGGGTGGGTCCGGTGGCCAGCCAGTCGCGGACGGAGTGCCCCCAAGCCTCCGGCGGGGCGGCTTTGAACCGCCAGTCGAGCGTCTCGTCGGCGAGGGCCGCCACCGCGCCGTCGTCGATGCCCGGCCCGGTGCCGATGCTTGCGAAGGTCTGCTCCACCGTCTTCCTCCATCTGCCGTGTTGCAACATGTGCAATGAGGGTTGCACATGTTGGCATGACGGTTCTAGCATCGGCGCCGGATCACGGTCAACGGAACGGCCGCCGCAGACGGAGGAGCCCAGCAGATGCCGCGACAGGACACCCCGGGCCCGGCCCGCCCCGGTCCTTCCCCGACGGCCGTGTGCGTGGGCGAGTCCATGGCGGTGCTGCTGCCGGACCGGCCGGGCCCGCTGGAGGCGGTGGAGAACTTCCGGTTGTCGGTCGGCGGCGCGGAGTCCAACGTGGCCGGCGCGCTGACCGCGCTCGGCGTGCCGACCGCCTGGATCAGCCGGGTCGGCGACGACGGCTTCGGCCGCCGGCTGCTCGCCGAGGTCGCCGCCCGCGGCGTGGACGTCTCGGCGGTCGCCGTCGACCCGCACCGCCCCACCGGCCTGTACCTCAAGGAGGTCGGCGGCGCCACCGGCCACCACCACGACCTCGGCCCCGGCCGCAGCCGGCTGCACTACCACCGGCGCGGCTCCGCGGCCGCCGCGCTCTCCCCCGCCATGCTGGCCGACCCGGCGGCCGTCCGGCTGCTGTCCGGCGCCCGTCTGCTGCACCTGTCCGGCATCACCGCCGCGCTCTCCGACGACTGCCTGGCGCTGCTGCGCGCGCTGCTCGCCGACCGCCGCCCGGGGCGGACCGTCAGCTTCGACCTCAACTGGCGCCCCGCGCTCTGGCACGACCGCGACCCGGCCGTCCTGCCGCCGCTGCTGGACGCCGCCGACCTGCTGCTGATCGGCGCCGACGAGGCCGAGGCCGCGTTCGGCACCGGGGAGCCGGCCGCGCTGCGCCGCCGCTTCGCCTCCCCGGCCACCCTGGTGGTCAAGGACGCCGCCCGGCTGGTCACCGCCTTGGAGCGGGACGGCACGGCGGTGAGCGAACCGGCCCTGGCCGTCGAGGTGGTCGAGGCCACCGGCGCGGGCGACGCCTTCGCCGCCGGCTACCTGGCCGGCACCGTCCGCGGCCTGGACCAGCGCCGCCGGCTGCGGCTCGGCCACCTGAGCGCCGCCTGCGCGCTGACCGCCCACGGCGACCAGGCCGAACTGCCGCCCGCCGCCGTGGTGGCCGCGCTGCTCGACGCCTCGCCCGCCGACTGGGCCGCCACCCGGGTCTCGGTGGAGGGCATCACCGGCCCGGCCGTCCCCCCGGACCGGTCCCGCGACACCCGGCGGGCCCGGGCACAATGAGCAGCAACCCGAGCCCGAACGACCCCGGCGGAGCACGATGAGCCAGACCGTCACCCGCGCCCTGCGCCTGCTCGCCGAACTCGGCGAGGGCGAGCGCTCCCTCGACCAGCTGGCCGAGGTGCTCGGCGTCCACAAGACGACCGTGCTCCGACTGCTCCAGAGCCTGGAGGAGGAACGGTTCGTCTACCGTGACGCCGCCTACCGCTACCACCTGGGCGCCGGCCTGTTCGCCCTCTCCGGCCTCGCCCTGGAACAGCGCGGCGTCCGCCGGATCGCCGGCCCGCACCTGGCCGAGCTGAACGCCACCACCGGCCAGACCGTGCACCTGGCCGCGTACGAGGGCGGCGAGGTCGTCTACATCGACAAGTTCGACTCCCGGCACCCGGTCAGGATGTACTCCCGGATCGGCCTGCGCGCCGCCCTGCACAGCGCCGCCGTCTCCAAGGTGCTGCTGGCCGACCTGCCGCTGCCCGAACGCCGCCGGGTGGCCGCCGGGATCGACTTCACCCCGCACACCCCGCGCACCCTCGGCACGCCCGAGGCGCTGCTCGCCGAGCTGGAGAAGGTCGCCGTCCAGGGCTGGGCGCAGGACCACGCCGAGCACGAGTCGTTCATCAACTGCGTGGCCGCCCCGATCCGGGACGCCAGCGGCCGGGTCGTCGCCGCCGCGTCCATCTCGGTGCCGGACGTCGTCCTCCCCTACGAGCAGGTGCTGGACCTCCTCCCGCAGCTGCTCGCCACCACCCGCGCCATCTCGGCCGACTGCGGCCGCCCGGACCACAACTGATCAACCGTCAGACCGTGAGGAACCCCATGAACGAGCAGCACCCGACCAGCGGCAAGACCGAGATCCGCACCGACGGCGCCCCCGCCCCCGCCTGGATGTTCTCCCAGGGCGTCCGCAAGGGCCCGATCCTCCAGGTCTCCGGCCAGGGCCCGCAGGACCCGGCGACCGGCGAGTACCTGTACCACGGCGACGTGAAGGCGCAGACCCGGCGCACGCTGGAGAACGTCAAGGCGATCGTCGAGGCCGGCGGGGCCACCATCGAGGACGTGGTGATGTTCCGGGTCTACCTCACCAAGCGGGCGGACTTCCCGCTGATGAACGAGGTGTACGCCGAGTTCATCGACGAGAACATCAAGCCCGGCGGCGTGAAGCCCTGCCGCACCACGATCTTCGTCGAGCTGCCGCAGGAGCCGATGCTGGTCGAGATCGACGCCCAGGCCGTCGTCGCCTGAGAGAACGCCGAGCAGCCCGACCACCGCAGGGGCCCGGACGCGCACCAGGCGTCCGGGCCCTTCGCCGTCCCCCCTCGCTCACGCCCTCTCCGACCGGGGCGCCCGACCGCGCCACTTGCCACACCCCCGAGCGGAGATTAGGTTAGGCTCACCTAACTAACTGGAGGTCCGTCATGAGCCTGTCCGCCGGCGACGCCGAGGTGCCCGAACCCACCACCGCCGAGCGCGTCCAGAGCCTGCTCAGCGCGACCTCCTCGCTCACCGTCCGCGCCTGCGGCGAACACCACGACCTCGACACCCCGGTCTCCGTCCACGGCTCCCGGCTGCGCCTGCGCGCCCCGCTGGGCGACCCGCTCGCCACCGCCGCCGCCCGCGAAACCGACGGACTCGCCGTCGTCCTGGACGTCACCGACATCTCCCCCGTCGCCGTCCGCGACCGGATCCGCGCCCGCCTCACCCTGGCCGGCCGACTGCACCTGGCCCACCTCGCCGACGACGGCCTCAGCGTCCAC
This sequence comes from Kitasatospora sp. NPDC057940, assembly GCF_042887425.1. Lineage (NCBI taxonomy): Bacteria > Bacillati > Actinomycetota > Actinomycetes > Kitasatosporales > Streptomycetaceae > Kitasatospora > Kitasatospora sp. NPDC057940. The sequence continues at coordinate 39,822 of NZ_JBHVPH010000006.1, read as the reverse complement.
CTGCGCGTGGACGTCGCCCACGCCGTCCTCGCCACCCCGTACGGCACCGGCGCGCTCACCGCCGGCGACCTCGCCCTCGCCTCACCCGACCCGCTGGCCCGCTACGAGGCCGCCATGCTCACCCACCTCGCCGACGACCACGCCGACGCCCTCGCCGTCCTCACCCGGCTGCTCGACCCGGACCTGCTCGCCCAGCACCCGGAGGTCCGCCCGCTCGCCCTGGACCGCCACGGCCTGGTCCTGCGCCTGGACCACCCGCACGGCCACCGCGACGTCCGCCTGGTCTTCCCCGAACCGGCCGCCGACACCGAGGACTTCGGGCAGCGGATGCACGAGCTGCTGACCGCCGCCCAGCACGGGCTGCCCGCCCACCGGCTCTGAACCGGACCACCAGCCCATCGACTTGACGCATCGTCAATTTACCCAGGGGGCACCAGCCGGGGCCCGGAAACGACAACGGCCGGGCCCGCGGGCGGGGGGAGTGTGGCGGGGCCGGGCGGCCCGGGGGGGGGCCCCCCCCCCGTGCCCAGGGGCGGCGCTCAACCCGGCGGGCGGGGACCCCCCCATAACAAACCCGGCGGGGGA
>NZ_JBHVPH010000006.1:0-39227 GCF_042887425.1 Kitasatospora sp. NPDC057940 | reverse complement strand
CCAATCTACTTAACTCATGTTATATTGACACCGGGGTACCCAGCCGGGTCCCGGAAAAGCCACCGGACGGCCCGTCTCTGGAGCCAGTTGGCGGGAGCCGGGCCGGCCTGGGCGTGTCCCGCGCCCATGTCCACTGCTGCGGCGATCACCCGGTCGAGCGGTCACCCGACATGACCATCCCGGGCGGTCGATTCGCCCCGTAGCAGCGGTGGTTCCTCATCCGACACATCCGGCACATCCGGCAGATCTGTCAGATCCGGTGCATCCGGCACGGGTCAGAGCGCGACGCCGTGGGCCCGCAGGTAGGCGACCGGGTTGATGTCCGAGCCGTACTCCGAGCCGTTGCGGATCTCGAAGTGCAGGTGCGGGCCGGTCACGTTGCCGGTCGCGCCGGAGAGGCCGATCTGCTGTCCGGCCTTGACGGTCTGACCGATCTTCACACCGATCGAGGACAGGTGCGCGTACTCGGCGTAGTGGCCGTCGGCGAGCTTGATCTCGACCTCGTTGCCGTAGGCGCCGCCGTTGCCGGCCTTCACCACGACGCCGTTGCCGACGGCGCGCAGCGGGGTGCCGGTGGAGGCGACGAAGTCCTGGCCGGTGTGGTGGCCGGAGGCCCACATCGAGCCGGCCACGCCGTAGGCGGTGCCCAGCTTCGGGTTGGCCAGCGGGGCGACGAAGGCCGAGGCGGCGGCGACCGGCACGGCGGTGACCGCGGTGGTCGGCGCGGCGGTCTGCAGCTGGGTCTGGAGCTGCGCGGACGGCTTGGCCGCCTCGGTCTGGACCTCCAGCTGGGCCTGCGGCTTGGCGGCGGTGGTGGCCGGCGCGGCGTCCTGGGCGGACGGCTGGGCGGGCTTCGCCGGGGCGGCGGGCTTGGCCGGGGCGGCCTGGCCGGCGACCACGAGCTTCTGGCCGGGGAAGATCAGGTCCGGGTTGCCGCCGACGACCTCACGGTTGTGGTCGTACAGCGCCTGCCAGCCGCCGTCGACGTGCTGGGCGTCGGCGATCTTGGACAGGGTGTCGCCGCTGACGACGCGGTAGCTCTCCTGCGAGGAAGCCTGGGCCTGGTCGGCGGGAGCGGCGGCCGGGGCGGCGGTGACCGCGGCGGCCGGCGCGGGGTGTGCCTGGGCGCTCATCGCGGTGACGAGCGGCAGGGCGAAGGAGACACCGGTGACGGCGGTGGCGATCCCGATGCGGGCGGCGCGGGGCAGGGCGATACGACGAGCCTGTGCAGGCATGGAATTTTCCTCTCCGACGCCTGCGAGGTGAGCTGTCGGGTTCGGGCTGGAGTTGCCCGGCCGCACATGCGGCTTCACCCCTAGCCGGCCCTGGATCCGGGTACGCGAAAGCGTGCCGTTTCCGGTCCGGCGACTTACCTGTGGGTCCCCCGCTCCTGCCGTACAGAGTTCGGTGCGAGCCACCGGGCAGCGGCAGGATTCGGCGTTCCACCCGGTGGATCCGTCCGGACTGGCCGGGCGGTCGCTGAACTAAAACCCATCCGTTCGGGTGAAGCAATGTCGATCACTTGAACCGGAAACAACCCCCCGAGCTGCGGTGACCCTCCGAATGATCGGCTGCACCGTACGTGCACAATCCATTCACCGGGCGCCACTGATCCACGACACTGCGCCGATTCCGACGCCGCTGCGCACCCGCCCGCTCACGCACCGCGCACCCACCGACACACCCCCCGGTGACCCTTGTCACGTACGCCCCACGGGCGCAGGATCGGCCCGTGGCCACCTCCGAAGCAGGAACACTGCGTCTGGGCACCTCGCGGGGACGCTGGGTCCTCCTCGCGACGGTGCTCGGCTCCAGCATGGCGATGCTCGACGGCACCGTGGTGAACGTCGCGCTGCCCCGCATCGGCACCGATCTCGGCGCCTCCCTCGCGTCCCTGCAGTGGACGCTCAACGCCTACCTGCTCACCCTGGCCGGGCTGATCCTGCTCGGCGGCGCGCTCGGCGACCGGTACGGCCGGCGCCGGGTCTTCCTGATCGGCGTGCTCTGGTTCGCCGCCGCCTCCGCGGCCTGCGCGGCCGCCCCCACCATCCACGTGCTGATCGCCGCCCGCGCCGTCCAGGGCATCGGCGGGGCGCTGCTCACCCCCGGTTCGCTCGCCATGCTGCAAGCCGTCTTCCACCCGGACGACCGCTCGGCTGCGGTCGGCCTGTGGTCGGGCCTCGGCGGGGTGTCGGCCGCGGTCGGCCCCTTCCTCGGCGGCTGGCTGGTGGACGGCCCCGGCTGGCGGTGGATCTTCCTGCTGAACCTGCCGCTCGCGGCCGCCGTGGTCGCGGTCACCTCCCGGTTCGTCCCCGAGAGCCGGAACGAGAGCGCCGTCGGCCGCTTCGACGTCCCCGGCGCGCTGCTCGCCGCGCTCGCCCTCGGCGCGGTCACCTACGCGCTGACCGCCGCCGGGGAGGGCCTGTCCCCCGCGGTCTGGCTCACCGGCGCGGTCGGCCTGCTGCTCGGCGCGGCCTTCATCGCGGTCGAGCGCCGCACCCCCGAGCCGATGCTGCCGCTCGGCCTCTTCTCCTCCCGGCTGTTCACCGCCGTCAACCTGGTCACCCTCTGCGTCTACGCGGCGTTCAGCGGGGTGTTCTTCCTGCTGGTGGTGCAGTTGCAGATCGTCTCCGGCTTCTCCCCGCTGGTCTCCGGCCTCGCCCTGGTCCCGATCACCGTGCTGATGCTGACCCTGTCGGCGCGCGCCGGGCGGCTGGGCAAGCGGATCGGCCCCCGGATCCCGCTCACCGTCGGTCCGCTGGTGTGCGCCGCCGGGGTGCTGCTGATGCTGCGCACCGGCCCCGACTCCTCCTACTGGGCGGACGTGCTGCCCGCCGTCACGGTGCTGGGCTGCGGGATGACCCTGCTGGTCGCGCCGCTGACGGCGACGGTGCTGGCCGCCGTCGAGGTCCGGCACGCGGGCATCGCCAGCGGCGTCAACAACGCCGCCGCCCGCGCGGCCAGTCTGCTCGCGGTCGCCGCGCTGCCCTCGCTCGCCGGGCTGAGCGGCGACGCCTACCGGGTGCCGTCCGCGGTGGACTCCGCCTTCCGCACCGCGATGCTGATCTGCGCCGGGCTGCTGGTCACCGGCGGGCTGACGGCCTTCGCCACCGTCCGCGGCAACGTGCTCGCGCCGACGGACCGCCCGGTGGCCGAGCCGGACTGCGAGTGGGCCTGCGGCACCACCCCGCCGCTCGACCCGGGCCACGTCCACACGGACGAGGGCCCCGCCACCGGATCGGCGACAGGGCCCTCAACCAGCTGACGAATCGTCAGAGGATGTCGCCGGGCGCGTACTTGGCGGCCTCCGGGTAGGCCGCGGCGACGGCCTCCACCTGGCGGACCACCTCGGCGACCTGGGCGCCGGCCGCACCGGTGAAGGAGAGCCGGTCGGCCAGCAGCGCGTCCAGCCCGGCCCGGTCCAGCGGGATCCGCTCGTCGGCGGCCAGCCGGTCCAGCAGCTCGTTCTCGCGGGCGCCCGCACGCATCGCCAGCGCGGAGGCGACGGCGTGCTCCTTGATGACCTCGTGGCCGGTCTCCCGGCCGACGCCCGCGCGCACCGCGCCCATCAGCACCTTGGTGGTGGCGAGGAACGGCAGGTAGCGGTCCAGCTCGGCCTCGATCACGGCGGGGAAGGCGCCGAACTCGTCGAGGACGGTCAGGAAGGTCTCCAGCAGGCCGTCGAAGGCGAAGAAGGCGTCCGGCAGCGCGACCCGGCGCACCACCGAGCAGGAGACGTCACCCTCGTTCCACTGGTCGCCGGCCAGCTCGCCGGTCATCGAGGCGTAGCCGCGCAGGATGACGGCCAGGCCGTTGACGCGCTCGCAGGAGCGGGTGTTCATCTTGTGCGGCATCGCCGAGGAGCCGACCTGGCCCTCCTTGAAGCCCTCCGTGACCAGCTCGTGGCCGGCCATCAGACGGATGGTCTTGGCCAGGCTGGACGGCGCGGCGGCCAGCTGGACGAGGGCGGTGAGCACCTCGAAGTCCAGCGAGCGCGGGTAGACCTGGCCGACGCTGATGAACACGTTGTCGAAGCCGAGGTGCCCGGCGACCCGGCGCTCCAGCTCGGCGAGCTTGTCGGTGTCGCCGCCGAGCAGGTCCAGCATGTCCTGGGCGGTGCCGACCGGGCCCTTGATCCCGCGCAGCGGGTAGCGGGCGATCAGCTCCTCCAGGCGGCGGAAGGCGACCAGCAGTTCGTCGGTGATCGACGCGAAGCGCTTGCCCAGGGTGGTGGCCTGCGCGGCCACGTTGTGCGAACGGCCGGCCATGACCAGCTCGGAGTGCTGGGCGGCCAGGCGGGCCAGCCGGACCAGCACGGCCACCGTGCGGTCGCGCACGTGCTCCAGCGACTGGCGGATCTGCAGCTGCTCGACGTTCTCGGTCAGATCCCGGGAGGTCATGCCCTTGTGGATCTGCTCGTGGCCGGCGAGCTCGCTGAACTCCTCGATCCGGGCCTTCACGTCGTGGCGGGTGACCCGCTCACGGGCGGCGATCGAGCCGAGGTCGACCTGGTCGATCACCCGCTCGTAGTCGGCGACGGCGTTCGCCGGTACCTCGACACCGAGGTCCTGCTGGGCCTTCAGGACGGCGAGCCACAGGTGGCGCTCGAGGACCACCTTGTGCTCGGGGGACCACAGCTGGGCCAGGGTCGCCGAGGCGTACCGGGAGGCCAGGACATTGGGGATCTGGGGCTTCGCGCTCACGCTTCGCAAGCCTAACAGCCGAGGTCAGCCGGAACGTCGGCGCACCGGGCAGCTCCGACCCGGGCCGGAGCGGACGGCTCCGACCGGACCCGCCCGACGGCTCCCGCCGGGCGCGGCGCGGCCCGCTGCCGGGCGGCCTACTGGGCGGGGGCCCGGCCGGCCAGCACCGGCAGGACCTGCGCGCAGATCGAGTGCAGCGCGATCCGCTGCTCGTCGGTCATCGCCTCGAAGGCCTGGTGGGTGCGGGCCATCTCGCCGCGGATGCGGTTCAGGATCTCCCGGCCCTCGTCCGTGATCACGACGATCTTCACCCGGCGGTCACCGGCGGCGGCCTCCCGGTGGGCCAGGCGCAGCGACTCCAGCCGGTCCACGATCCCGGTGACGTTGGAGGCGTCGCAGCCCAGCCGTCCGGCCAGCGCCCGCATCGGCACCGGTTCCTGCACCGCGCCGAGCGCCTTGGCCTGCGAGGAGGAGAGCCCGTGCCGGGCGGCGGCCGCCGCGAAGTCCTGGAAATACGCGGCGCCGACGGCGGCCAACGCTTCCATCAACTCGGCGTTGGTCGGTACGGTCGTCGTCGCTGTCGAACCCATGGGGTCAGCGTACGGCCAAGTGCTTCAGCAACTCAAGCTTTGACCACGGCAACCGTCGACGACTTGACCGGAACTGCAGCACCGGCCGGTCGAGAGCCTAGAGCACCAGCTGATCGAACAGGTGCCGCAGCTCCGGCTCCGGGTCCGCGGTCAGCCCGGTGTGCACCGGCCCCGGCTGGACGATCGCACTGCGCGGAGCGGTCAGCCAGCGGAACCGCTGCCCCGGGCTGTCCCCCGCCGCCGGACCGGCCTCCGGGCCCCCGGCGCACACCGCCTCGATCCCGTGCAGCGCCCGCCGCACCCCGTTCACGTCCGCCACCGGGTCGAGCGCCAGCAGCCGGGCCTGGTCCAGGTGCGTGCGCGCGGCCAGGTACCCGTTCTGCCGGCAGTACAGCAGCACCCCCACGTTGACGCACTCGCCGCGCTCCACCCGCGGCACCGCGCGGATCACGGCGTACTCGTAGTCGTGCAGTTCGACGGCGGCCGGCAGCGCGGGCGTCCTCGGCTCGGTCATGCGGGCACCTCCGGCAGCCAGTCGCGCGGACCGGCCAGTCGGCCGGTCAGCTGGGCGCGGTACGCGGCGCGCACCGCCTCGGGCGAGTCGAAGCCGGGCTCGTCCAGCAGCCAGACCTCCGGGATCCGCGCCACCGCGCCCTCGATCGCGGCCTCCGCGAGCGGCGCGAGCGCCTTGTCGGCGGCCGTCAGGTCCGGCCGGGCCCGCAGCAGCGCGTGGTCCGAGGCGTCGTACGGGCGGCGCACCCAGGCGGCGGCGCCCGCCCAGTGGTGGTGGAAGATCAGGCTCGCGCCGTGGTCGATCAGCCGCAGCCCGCCGGTCGCCACCAGCAGGTTGGGGTTGCGCCAGGAGCGGTCGACGTTGCCGATCAGCGCGTCGAACCAGAGCACCTGGCCGGCCAGCTCCGGATCCACCTCGAAGCAGAGCGGGTCGAAGTTGAGCGCGCCGCTGACGAAGGCCATCCCGAGGTTGGTCCCGCCACTGGCCCGCATCTGGTCCTGGACCTGCTGGTCCGGCTCGCTGCGGGCCAGCACCGGATCCAGGTCGACCGTCACCAGCTCCGGCACCGGCAGCCCGAGCCGCCGGCCCAACTCCCCGGCCAGCACCTCCGCCACCAACGCCTTCCGGCCCTGCGCCGCGCCGACCCATTTCAGCGCGTACAGCCGCCGGTCGTCGGCCTCGACCAGGCCCGGCATCGAGCCGCCTTCTCGCAGTGGCGTCACATAACGGACCGCCGTCACCTCGGGGAGCACGCCCGACAGCCTATCGGTGCCGACCCGTCACCTCCTCCCCTCCGTGCGCCCCCTCCCACCCCTCCGCCATCCGCCCCACCCCGGTGGCAGCCCCCGCTGCTCCGTGCGAGTGTGGCGGACAGCAATGGGGACCTTCGCGGTTACGACCTGCACGGCAAAGGGATGAGCGATGGAACGACCTCGGATCCTGATCGTGGGCGGCGGCTTCGCCGGCCTGGAGTGCGCCCGCCGACTCGAACGCAAGCTCGCGCCGTCGGAGGCCGAGATCTCGCTGGTCACGCCGTTCAGCTACCAGCTCTACCTGCCCCTGCTGCCGCACGTCGCGGCCGGCGTGCTGACCCCGCAGTCGGTCGCGGTCTCCCTGCGCCGCACGCTGCGCCGCACCCACATCGTTCCGGGCGGTGCGATCGGCGTGGACCCGGCCTCCAAGGTGTGCGTGGTCCGCAAGATCACCGACGAGGTGGTGGCGCAGAAGTACGACTACCTGGTCCTCGCCCCCGGCAGCGTCACCCGCACCTTCGACATCCCCGGCCTGACCGACTACGCCCGCGGGATGAAGACGCTCGCCGAGGCGGCCTACGTCCGCGACCACGTGATCGCCCAACTCGACCTCGCCTCGGCCACCCTGGACCAGCGGGAGCGCGAGTCCCGGCTCCAGTTCGTGGTCGTCGGCGGCGGCTACGCGGGCACCGAGACGGCCGCCTGCCTGCAACGCCTGACCACCGCCGCGTCCCACCGCTACCCGCGCCTGGACGCCCGGCAGATCAAGTGGCACCTGATCGACATCGCCCCGAAGCTGATGCCGGAGCTGGGCGACGCACTGGGCCTGTCCGCTCTGGAGGTGCTGCGCAGCCGCGGGATCGAGGTGTCGCTGGGCGTCTCGGTGGCCGAAGTCGGCGCCGAGTCGGTCAAGTTCACCGACGGCCGGGTGCTGCCCTGCCGAACGCTGATCTGGACCGCCGGGGTCGCCGCGAGCCCGCTGATCGGCACGCTGGACGCGGAGACGGTCCGCGGCCGGCTCGCGGTGACGGCGGAGATGCGGGTGCCGCAGTTCGAGAACGTGTTCGCGCTGGGCGACGCGGCCGCCGTACCGGACCTCGCCAAGGGCGACGGCGCGGTCTGCCCGCCGACCGCCCAGCACTCCGCCCGGCAGGGCCGCGTGGTGGCCGGCAACGTGATCGCCGCGCTCCGCAACCAGCCCCTGGAGCCGTACTACCACAAGGACTTGGGCCTGGTGGTCGACCTGGGTGGCAAGGACGCGGTGTCCAAGCCGCTCGGCGTGGAACTGCACGGGGTGCCGGCCCAGCTGGTGGCCCGCGGCTACCACCTGATGGCGATGCGCACCAACGCGGCCAAGTTCCGGGTGGGCGCCAACTGGCTGCTCAACGCGACCGCCGGGGACGACTTCGTCCGGACCGGCTTCCTCGCCCGGCAGCCCGCCAGGATGCGCGATTTCGAGTACACCGACGCCTACTTGACGAAGGATCAGGTCCGGGCGCACGCCCAGGCCCTGCTCGCCAAGGGCTGAGCCACCCGGCGCCCGCCTCCGGAACCGGTCCGGAAATGGGCGCCGGGCATCGCGTCACAACGGCCCGGCGTCGTGACAACCGGGCGTCACGACAGTCGAGTGCCAGAACAGCCCGGCGTCACGACACCCCCGTGTCACGACGTCACCGCGCCGCCAGGTACATCCCGCTCGCGTCCTGCCCCGCCGTGTTGCGGCACGCGTAGTCGCCGCTGTTCTGCCCCCACAGCAGGGTCAGGCAGCGCCCGAGCGCCTGCTGCCCGTAGTAGTTGGGGTGCATCGACTCCTGCAGCACGCCCTGGGTGGAGTTGAGGCCGCCGTCCAGGAAGCGCGCCCATTCGCTGGTGGTCGCGGACGGTCCGGCGGTGGCGGTCGGCTGCCGGGTGGCCGTCGAGCAGACCTCGCGGCCCTGCAGCATGTCGGAGAGGTCGAGGAACTGGGCGCCCTTGGACGCCGCGACCCCGGCCAGCGACTTGGAGATCTGCGGCACCATCGAGTCGCGCGCCCAGTCGGCGTCACCGTCCCAGAACGGGCAGCCGCCGGTGTTCGAGCGGGTCCAGCCGCTCTCCGGGTAGCGCATCTCGGCGCTGCGCGGGATCGGCGAGGGGTAGGACTGCAGGACCAGGCGGTAGTCCCCCTGCGCGTAGCCGGCCCCGGCCATCACCGCGCGGATCTCGTCGATCGCCTTGCCGACCCCAGCCATCGCCGTGGGCATCTTCGAGTCGATCGAGGACTGCGCGGAGTCGTGGCAGTAGGAGTACCAGATGAGGTAGTCCTGGACGCAGTTGGAGATGATGCCGCCGAAGCCGAGGTCGTTGCCGCCGATCGACAGCGTGATCAGCTTGACGTTGTTCTGCCGTGCCACGGTGGCGAGTTGGTCGGCCTGCGGGGCCTCGCCCTTGAGCGTCTGGCCGCCGTTGGCGGCGCGGAAGATGTTCGCGGTGACGGCGCCGGAGCAGGCCAGGTTGATCTCGTTCTGCGCGCCGGTGGAGGCGCTGAGCACCTCGGCGACGTCGGAGCGGTCGCAGCCGCTCGCGGCCGTGGGGCCGTAGATCCGGGAGGCGTCGGCGGAACTGCCGTTCCAGGCGCGGTCGGTACCGGCCCGGCTGCCGCTGGTGCCGGCGGCGTTGCCCATCCAGCGGCCGGCCTCGCCGGAGATGTAGCTGTCGCCGAGCGTGACGCTGGCGGTGGGGCCGCCCGGTGCGGCGAGGGGTACCGAGGGGGCCGCGGCGGCCGACGCGGCGGTGGCGAGGCCGCCGGCCATCAGACCGCCGGCGGCCAGCGGGAGGGCGAGGGCCGCGGTGAGCAGCCGTCGGCGGAGTCGAGGGGCACTGCGGGTGATGCTCGAACTGTTTTCGGGCACGGCGGAACTCCTGCGGCTCGGTCTCCCCGTGCGGTGGGGACGGGGAGACGCCTAGGTGAGGGTGGGCCGCCGGCCGGTGGCGCGATGAACATGACATGCCCGCACTGGTTACCGCTAGGTATCTGCACCAGGTTTCCCGCTTTGTTACCGCCGGGTTCAGACCAGCGGAGCACCGGGTTCAGACCGGCGGGACGAACGGGTCGAACCGGACCGGAGCAGCCCGGTTCACACCAGCCGCGAACCGGCCCCGCCCGCCCCCAGCACGGCCGCCAGGTCCTCGGCCAGCCGCCGCGCGTCCGCCGGTTCCAGCTGGGCCACGGTGAGCCGCAGCCCGGGCGGGGACTGGACGCGGTAGCGCGCGCCGGGCGCCGCGACCCAGCCGCGCTGCACCAGCGCCACCAGCGCGGAGGTCTCGTCCGGCACCGGCACCCAGACGTTCAGCCCGCTCTCGCCGTGCGCCTCGATGCCGCGCGCGGCGAGCTCGCCGAGCAGCGCGTCCCGGCGGGCCCGGTAGACGCCGGCCACCCGGGCGACCGGCACCGCGTCGGTGCGCCACAGTTCGGCGACGGCCCGCTGGAGCAGGTGGCTGACCCAGCCGGCGCCCAGGCGCAGCCGCCCGGTGACCCGCCCGATGGTGTCCTGGTCGCCGACGGCCACCGAGAGCCGCAGGTCCGGGCCGTACGCCTTGGCCGCCGAGCGCACCACGGCCCAGTGCCGCGCGCCGGCGCCCACCAGCGAGTGGTACGGCTGGTCGACCATGCCGTGCCCGTGGTCGTCCTCGATCAGCAGCACGCCGGGGTGCTCGGCCAGGACGGCCCGCAGTTCCTCGGCCCGGCGGGCGGTGAGCGCGGCGCCGGTCGGATTCTGCGCCCGGCTGGTGACCACCACCGCACGGGCGCCCTCGGCCAGCGCGGCGGCGAGCGAGTCGGGCAGCGGGCCCTCGTCGTCCAGCCGGACGGGCGCGGGCCGCAGGCCGAGCGCGGGCAGCAGGTCGAGCAGGCTGCCCCAGCCCGGGTCCTCGACGGCGACGGCGTCGCCGGGGCGCAGCCGGATGGCGAGGATGCGCTCGATGGTGTCGAGCGAGCCGGAGGCGACGGCGATCGGGCCGCCGGGCAGGCCGTCGGCCTCGAAGGAGGCGCGGGCGAGCGCGAGCAGCCCGGGGTCGATGGCCGGGTGCCCGTACAGGACGGGCTCGGCGCGGGCGGCCCCGGCGGCGGCCGCGAGGACCGGGGCGAGGTCGGGCAGCAGCGCCGGGTCGGGGTTGCCGCCGGACAGGTCGCGGGCGTGCGGGGGGACGGGGACGCGGATCTGGTCGCGCGGGGTGAGCGCGGGCCTGGGGAGGATCCGGCTGCCCTTGCGGCCGGCGGTCTCGATCACCCCGCGGTCGCGGAGCAGCCGGTAGGCGGCGGCGACGGTGTTGGGGTTGACGCCGAGTTCGGCGGCGAGGTCGCGCAGCGGGGGCAGCGCGGTTCCGGGGGCGAGGCGCCCGGTGCTCACGCCCTGTTCGATGTGGGACGCGATTTCGCTGGCGCGTCGCCCTTTCAGCGGATAGTCTCCTAGCACAAAGCAAATTATGCACTAGTACATAGAGGTTGTCATGTCGGCCCCTTCAGAAGGCTCCGCCAGCTACTCCCGCACCCCCCGCACCACCCCCACCCGCTACAAGGACCGCGCCACCTGGGAGCAGGAGGCGATCCACGACATCCTCGACCACGCGTACATCTGCCACCTCGGCTTCGTCGCCGACGGCGCCCCCGTCGTCCTGCCGACCATCTACGCCCGCGTCGGCGGCCGGCTGTACGTCCACGGCTCGACCGGCAGCCGTCCGCTGCGCAGCGCCTCCGCCGACCAGGGACTGCCGGTCTGCCTCACCGTCACCCTGGTCGACGCGCTGGTGCTGACCAAGTCCGCGTTCAACCACTCGGTCAACTTCCGCTCGGTCGTCGCGCACGGCACCGCCCACCAGGTCACCGACCCCGAGGAGCTGGACGTCGCGCTGGCCGCGCTGGTCGACCACGCGATCCCCGGCCGCTCCGCCGAGGTCCGCCCGGCCAACGCCAAGGAACTCGCCGCCACCGCCGTCCTGCGGCTCGACCTGGACGAGGTCTCGGCCAAGACCCGCGCGGACGGCGCCGACGACGACCCGGAGGACCTCGACCTGCCCCACTGGTCCGGCCTGATCCCGGTCACCACCGTGCACGGCACCCCCGAGCCGGCCGACTCCACCACCGTCCCGCTGCCCGCGCACCTGCGCGGCTACCCCCGCTGACGGAGGGCCCGCCAATGCTGATCAGATCCTGGGACCGCGGCGACGAACAGGAGTGGCGCGCCTGGCTGGCCGAGGGCCGCGACTTCGGCCTGCTCGCCGCCAACGGCGGACCGGGCGAGGGCCCGGTGCTCGTCCCGACGCACTTCCTGCTGGACGCCGAGCGCGGCGAGATCCTGCTCCACCTCGCCACGCCCAACCCGCTGCTGGCCGCAGTCCGGGCCGACCCGCAGGTCACCCTCGCGGTCACCGACGACTACGCCTTCGCGCCCGGCCACTGGCGCGGCGAGCCGGGCACGCCCACCAGCTACTACGCCTCCGTCCACTTCCACTGCACCGCCGAGCTCGTCGAGTCCGCGGCGGGCAAGGCGGAGATCCTCAACCGCCAGCTGGCGCACTTCCAGCCGGAGACGCCGGACACCCGGGTGGTGCCCGGTGAGGGCGAGTTCTCCCGGCTGCTCCCCGGCGTGCGCGGGCTCCGCCTGACGGTCCGCGAGGTGCGGGCCAAGTTCAAGTACGACGACAAGAAGCCGGCCGACGCCCAGCACGCGATCGCCGACCGGCTGGCCGAGCGCGAGGCCGACCGGGCGGACGCCCCGCACCCCCGGCGTGACCAGGACGCCGCCGCCCGCACCCAACTGCTGCGCCGGCACCGGCGGCGCGTCAGCTGACCGGGGCGCACCGGGCGACCGGGGGGCGCGTCAACTGCCCCGGCAGGCGCACCGGCTGGCCCGGGGGCGCGTCCGCCCGTTCACGCTCCCGGCGCGAACGGCCCATCGCGCCCCTGATGACTGCCCCTGGCTGACCCCGAATCACCCGATCGGCCCCCAATTCGAGCAGGGCGGCCCCGCCGCTGCTCGAATGTGAGACGAGTCCTGCCCACTCGGCCGTCAGAGCGGGCCCGTCCACCTCGGGGAGCGCGCTTGTCCACACTCAACAGCCATCGGGCGGGCGAGGCCCACCTCGGGCACGTCATCTTCATCTCCGCCGCCGCCGCGATGGGCGGGTTCCTGTTCGGCTACGACAGCGCGGTGATCAACGGTGCGGTGACGGGCATCCAGAAGCACTTCGCCGTGGGCAACGGCGAAACGGCCTTCGTGGTGGCCATCGCGCTGCTCGGCTCGGCGGCCGGCGCGGTGGCCGCCGGCCGGCTCGCCGACCACCTCGGCCGGGTCCGCACCATGCTGCTGGCCGCCGGCCTGTTCGCGATCAGCGGCCTCGGCTCGATGTTCCCGCCGAGCATCCAGGTGCTGGCCACCTGGCGCGTGGTCGGCGGCATCGCGATCGGCATCGCCTCGGTGATCGCGCCCACCTACATCGCCGAGGTCGCGCCGACCGCCTACCGGGGCCGGCTCGCCTCCTTCCAGCAGATGGCGATCGTGCTCGGCATCACCGTCTCCCAGCTCGCCAACTGGGCGATCAACCAGGCCGCCGGAGGTGAGTCCACCGGCCACCTGGGCGGCATCCAGGCCTGGCAGTGGATGCTCGGCGTGGAGGCCATCCCGGCCCTGGTGTACGGGCTGATGGCGCTCGCCATCCCGGAGTCGCCGCGCTACCTGATCGCCGACCACCGGGAGGACCAGGCCCGCAAGGTGCTGCGCGAGGTGGAGGGCGAGGACGTCGACCTGGACGTCCGGGTCGCGGAGATCCGCGCGGTGCTGGAGTCCTCGCACAAGCCCCGGCTCAAGGACCTGCTCGGTGGGCGGTTCGGCCTGCTGCCGATCGTCTGGGTCGGCATCGGGGCCTCGGTGTTCCAGCAGTTCGTCGGCATCAACGTGATCTTCTACTACTCCTCGTTCCTCTGGCAGTCGGTCGGCATCAACGAGTCCAACTCGCTGCTGATCAGCCTCTCCACCTCGATCATCAACGTGATCGGCACGGTGATCGCGATGGCGCTGGTGGACCGGATCGGCCGCAAGCCGCTCGCCCTGGCCGGCTCGATCGGCATGGCGCTCGCGCTGGGCACCGCCGCCTGGGCGTTCTCGTACCGGCAGGGCACGGGGGACACCGCCACCCTCGACAACACCCACGCCACCGTCGCCCTGGTCGCGGCGCACGTCTTCGTGCTCTGCTTCGCCTTCTCCTGGGGCGTGGTGGTCTGGGTCCTGCTCGGCGAGATGTTCCCCAACCGGATCCGCGCGCTCGCGCTGTCCGTCGCCGCGTCGGCCCAGTGGATCGCCAACTGGGCGATCACCGTCACCTTCCCCAACCTCGCCGACTGGAACCTGTCGGCGACGTACGTCATCTACGCGGCCTTCGCGCTGCTCTCCATCCCGTTCGTGGCCTTCTGTATCAAGGAGACCAAGGGCCGCGCCCTGGAGGAGATGGGCTGAGCCCGCCCCCGCCGAGTCCCCGTCGAGTCCCCGCCGCATCCGGCCCGACCCACCGCGAGGAACCCATGCCTGACCAGGGCGGCTCCCGGCAGAACGTCGCCTTCCCGAGCAACGGCCGTACCGCGCACGGGTACCTGGCCCGCCCGCCCCAGGGCGTCGGGCCGGGCCTGGTGGTGCAGGAGTGGTGGGGCCTCACCACGCACGTCGCGACGATGGCCGACCGGTTCGCCGCCGAGGGCTTCACCGTGCTGGCCCCCGACCTGTTCGGCGGCGCCACCACCCACGACCGCACCGAGGCGGCCCGGCTCACCCGCGAACTCCCGGTCGAGCGGGCCGTCGAGGACCTCTCCGGGGCCGTCGACCACCTGCTCGCCCTGGAGGGCGTGGTCGGCGACGCGGTCGGCGTGGTCGGCTTCTGCATGGGCGGCGGCTTCGCCCTGCTGCTGGCCGCCCGGGAGGGCGACCGGGTCGCCGCGGTGGTGCCCTTCTACGGCCTCCCGCCCGACCCGGACTTCGACTACCGGGGCCTGACCGCCCACGTCCTGGGGCACTACGGCGAACGGGACGGCTCGATCCCGATGGCCGCCGTCGACGAGGCCGCGATCCGGATCGGCGAGGCCACCGACGTCCGCCCCGAGATCCACTTCTACCCGGCCGGCCACGCCTTCATGAACGACGAGAACCCGCTCGGCACCTACGACCCGCTCCAGGCCGCGACCGCCTGGCGCCGCACCCTCACCTTCCTCTGGGGCCACCTGGGCTGATGCCGTCCCAGCCGTGAAAACCCGTTGGACAGCCGTACGAACCGCGGCCATAGTCTCCAAGTGCCGAGCCGACCCCCACGCCCCCGCCGCCTCGCCTGGGCGAGCCGCAACTTCCGCATCCAGACCGCCGCCACCGTGGTCAGCGGCCTCGGCAACGCCGGTGCCCCCATCGCCACGGCCTTCGCCGTGCTCGGCCACGGCGGCACCACGTCCGAGGTCGGCTACGTCACCGCCGCCCGGCTGCTGCCCACCGTCCTGCTCCTGGTGGTCGGCGGCGCCCTCGCCGACCGGATGCCCCGGCACCACATCATGGTCGCCGCCAACCTGTTCAGCGGCCTGTCCCAGGTCGTCCTGGCGGCGCTGGTGCTGGCCGGGAACATCCAGCTCTGGCAGCTGATGCTGCTCTCCGCCGCCGGCGGCGCCGGGTACGCGCTCTACTCCCCCGCCTCCGGCGGCATGATGCTGCGGGCCGTCGCCCCGGAGCACGCCGCCCGGGCCTTCTCGGTGTTCCGGATGGGCCAGAACGCCTCCCAGATCGGCGGCGCCGCGCTCGGCGGCGCGCTCACCGCCGCCGTCGGCCCCGGCTGGGTGCTCGCCCTGGACGGCGCCTGCTTCCTGGTCGCCGCCTCGCTCCGGTTCTTCCTGGAGGCCGAGCAGGCGCCCGCCCCGCAGGGCCACAGCATGCTGCGCGATCTACGGGAGGGCTGGCGGGAGTTCGCCTCCCGCCGCTGGCTCTGGGTGATCGTGGCGCAGTTCTCCGTCCTGGTCGCCTGCATCGGCGCGGTCGAGTCGGTGTACGGGCCGACGGTCGCCAAGGAGCGCCTCGGCGGGGCGTCCGACTGGGGCCTGGCGATGGCCGCCTACGGCGTCGGGCTGGTGGTGACCGGCGTGCTGATGGCCCGCTGGCGGCCGCGCCGGATCCTGCTGGTCGGCAACTGGGGGGTGTTCCTGTTCGGCGTGCCCGCCCTGGCGCTGGCGGCGGAGGCGCCGCTGCCGCTGCTCGCCCTCGCGATGTTCCTGTCCGGGGTCGGCGTCACCGTCTTCGGCGTCAACTGGATGATCGCGCTCCAGCAGGAGATCCCCGAGGAGATGTTCTCCCGGGTCGCCGCGTACGACGAGTTCGGCTCCTTCTCGCTGTCCCCGATCGGCATCGCGCTGGCCGGCCCGGCGGCCACGGTGCTCGGCCTCTCGGGCGCGCTGTGGGCCTGCGCCGTCGTCTGCCTGGTGCTCAGCGCGGTCGTGCTGCTGGAGCCTCAGGTCCGCCGGCTGGCCCGCAGGAGCACCGTCGACGCACCGGTGGCCGCCGCCGAGCCGGTGGCCACGCCGTGAGCGCCCCGTGCGCCCCGCGTGCGCCCGGCCGTACGCAACCACTGGTACGCCAGGTTCGTCCGACCAGGTAAGTCACACCACCGTCTCTGGGGGCCACTGGTGCCGAAGCCGCTGTTGTTCCTGGACGTCGACGGGGTGCTCAACCCGGTCTGCCCACACCCGGACGCCGGGTTCGACACCCACACCCTGTTCGGCTACTCGGTGCTCCTCTCCGCCCGACACGGCGCCTGGCTGCGCGAGCTGGCCGGCACCTACGAACTCGTGTGGGCCACCACCTGGGAGGAGCACGCCAACACGCACATCGCCCCGGCGATCGGCCTGCCCGCCCTCCCGCTGGTCCGCTTCACCGGTGACGTCCCGCAGCCCGGTGACCCGCGCGTCCCGCTGATGGAACTGCTCTCGGCCCGCAAGTGGGCCCCACTGCTGCGCTACGCCGCAGGCCGCCCGTTCGCCTGGGTGGACGACGTCATCCCGCCGCGGCTGGTCCGCAACTCCCTCTGGCGCCGCGACCGCCTGCTGCTGCCGATCGACCCGGGCCCGGGCCTGGAGCGCCGGCACGTCGACCGCCTGCTCGCCCGGCCGCCGCGCACCCCGGCCGGCCGCCTCCCGCTCAGGGGGTCGGCAGCCAGCTGACGTGCCCGGCGAGCAGCGCGTACCCGACGAAGGCCACCGTGTCGATCAACGCGTGCGCCGCGACCAGCGGCATCACCCGCCCCCAGCGCCGGTAGAGCAGGCAGAACACCGCCCCCATCACCATGTTGCCGACCAGCCCGCCGACCCCCTGGTACAGGTGGTACGAGCCGCGCAGCACCGAACTCGCCACCACCGCCGCCGGCCACGACCAGCCCAGCTGCCCGAGCCGGCGCACCAGGTAGCCGAGGACGACGACCTCCTCCAGGGCGGCGTTCTGCCACGCGGAGAGCACCAGCACCGGGATCCGCCACCACACGTCCGGCAGCCCGGACGGCGCCACCGTCAGGTTGAAGCCGGCCGCCTGCGAGGCCAGGTACAGCACCAGCCCGGAGCCGCCGATCGCGGCCGCCACGGCGGCGCCCCGGCCGAGGTCGCGCAGCTTCTGCCCGAGGTCGAAGCCGAGCACCCGCAGCGCGGCGCCCTCGCGCACCAGCAGGTACCCGACCAGCACCACCGGCATCAGCCCGCGCCCGATGTAGTACAGCTGCCACACCAGGTCCAGCCAGGGCCGGCCGGGCGCCCGCGAGCCGTTCAACGTGGCGACCTGCTGGCCGAGTTGGATCGGTTCGGTGAGCGAGGCCGCGAAGCTGATCAGCGCGCTGACGCCGCTGGCCCCGAGGGAGAGGCCGAGGACGATCAGCAGTTCCACGCCGAGCAGCCGGCGCGTGGGCTTCGCGGTCTCCGGTGCGGTCGGGAGGGTGGTCACGGGGGCTCCAGCGGGGCGGGCGTCGCTCCGGCCGTCGGCCGACCGCCGGAACGGTCATCCTGACACAGCGGTCCGGCTACCCGACCGGCCAGGTGTGCACCGGCTCACCGGTGCGCATGTGCTCGATGTAGCGCCTGGTCATCGCGGCGAGCGCGGCCGGGCGGTCCATCCCGTACTGCTCGCGCAGCCGGTGGAAGGTCGCGCTCTGCCAGGCCGCGCCGTTGGTACGGCGCAGGCAGCGCTGCTCGATGATCCCCAGGTAGCGGTCCCGGTCGGCGGGCTCCACGCCCCACTCGTCCAGGCCCTGGTGGGCCATCGGCAGCAGTTCGTTGAGCACCAGGTCGACGGCGGACACCGTGGTCAGCCCGCCGCCGCGGCCCGCCCGGCCCGCCCGCGGCCACTGGAACACCGCGTCGATGCCGTAGCGGGCGCCCTGCCGGAAGTTCTCGTCGGCCCGCTCGAACGGCAGCCGGGTCCAGACCGGCCGGGGCTGCTCGGCGAGCACCCGGACCAGCCCGTAGTAGAAGGCGGCGTTCGCGAGCGTGTCGGCCACCGTCGGCCCGGCCGGCAGCGCCCGGTTCTCCACCCGCAGGTGCGCGATCCCGCCCGCGATGTCGTACACCGGCCGGTTCCAGCGGTAGATCGTGCCGTTGTGGAGCCGCATCTCGGCGAGCCGGGGCGCGCCGCCGGAGGCGAGCACCTTCAGTGGGTCCTCGTCGTCGCAGATCGGCAGCAGGGCGGGGAAGTAGCGCAGGTTCTCCTCGAACAGGTCGTACGCCGAGTCCACCCAGCGCTCGCCGAACCAGGTGATCGGCCGGACGCCCTGCGCCTTGAGTTCCGCCGTACGGGTGTCACAGGCCTGCTGGAACAGCACCGGACGGGTCTCCCGCCACAGCTCCCGCCCGAACAGGAACGGCGAGTTGGCGCCGAGCGCGAGCTGCGCCCCACAGATCGCCTGGGCCGCGTTCCACACCGAGGAGAAGCGTTCCGGGGTCACCTGCAGGTGCAGTTGCAGGGAGGTCGCGGCGGCCTCGGCCACCATGGTGATGGTCTCCAGCTGGAGGTGTTCGACGCCCTCGATGTCCAGCGCGATGTCCTCGCCGCGGGCGGCCAGGATCTGGTCGCTGAGCAGGCTGTAGCGCGGGTTGTGGGAGATCGCGTCCAGGCCGGTGTGACCGTGCTCCAGGGTCGGCAGGATCCCCACCATGACGATCCGGGCACCGGCCTCGGCGGCCCGCCGGTCGGCGTAGCGCAGCCCGGTTTCGAGCTCCTCGCGCAGGTCCTCGAAGACGTGCCCGCACAGCCGGTGCGGCACGATGTTCACCTCGACGTTGAACTGGCCCAGTTCGGTCTGGAAGTCGCTGGAGCCGATCGCGCTCAGCACCTGCGCGTTGCGCAGTGCCGGCAGGCCGTCCTCGTCGGCCAGGTTGAGCTCGATCTCCAGGCCCATGACCGCCCGCGGCCGGTCGAACCGGTCCTCGCGCAGCATCCGCCCCAGCGCGTCGAGGCAGGCTTGGAGCTTGCGCCGGTACAGCTGCCGGTCCGCCAGATCAGCACGAGTCGCCACGACCTTCTCGCCCACGGTCCCCTCCTCCTGAGACACCGGCCGACCCGACCGTGCAAGCATCATGCCCACCTCGAAGATCGATACCCGAATGCTTGTACTGGCTTGCAATGCAAGGAAACTGACGGATATTCAGCAGATCTGCCGACTTGCCCGGCGCCACCGCCTGTGATAAACAGGTCACCCTGCGCACCTGTTCGATAGAATTCGCACTGCGCTCCGGCCGGCCCGCTCCGCCTCGAACCCCTCGTCGACGGCGGCGACCGCGCCGGCACCGCGATCATGCACAACCGGACACGGCCAGGTCCCGTCACCGATGACACGCCGCGCCACGCCGGTATGCCGCACTCGCACGCCGATCTCGCACGGAGAGGCGGACCCCGCCATGACTCTGCAGACCCCCCAGCCCCCGCCGAGCGCCCTGCGCGCCGTCCTGGCCGCACTCGACTCGGAGACCGCGCTGCGCCAACCCGCCGCCGCAGCACTGCGCCATCCGGTCGGCACGCTGCTCCCCACGCACCCGCTCGCCGTCCACGTCCTGGACGGGCCGCGCCCGGAGCTGCGCGCCGCCCGCCGGACGGGCTGGCGCTTCCTGATCAAGGACGGCGCCGAGGTCGCCGCCGCCGCCGAGGTCGTCCAGGCCGTCGAGGGCCACACCTTCTCGCACTTCACCGCCGGCCCCTACCTCGACTCGACGGTCCGGGCGCTGCGCCAGGCCTGGCAGCTCGCCCAGGGCTCCCGGTCCCGTCAGCAGCCCCGGCTGCTGACCTTCCCAGGGCAGTACGCGACGGCACTGTGGCTGCACGGCCCCGACACCGACCCGGCCGCCGACCAGCTGATCCCACTGGCCCCGGCCCCGCTCGGCGTCACCGCGCACCGCGCCTACCCGGCCGGCGAGCTGCTGCCGCTGCTCGCCCGGGCGCCGCTCGCCAAGCCACTGCTGCTCGGCTCCTCCTGAGCCGGCCCCACGCCGCCGGGCCGCCGGGCCACCACCCGGCGGCCCGTGGGCGTGCGCGTCGCCCTCGCCCGCCCGAACCACCCGGACGGGCCATCCGCCCTGACCTCCTCGGGCCATGCCGCAGCTGACCCATCGGTGCGCCTTTTCCCGCCGGACCCACCTGAACGGGTGATCTCTACCCGGGAGTTGTGGCGCATGTCACGAAATCCCTGCGCGCACGACCGCAGATGCCGACACTGGGAACCAGCGTGGAAGGACCACCTGTCCTACCCACTTGAGCGCCGGTCCACACCTGGTCGGTGCGCGGACAGGATCCGGCTACCGCGGCGGCTCCCGACGGCTCCGCCGGCGGCCGCACCACGGGGGAGGATCGCAGAGCGAAGCGAGGGTACGTATGTGCCAGCACCGTCCTGAGTGCCCGTCGGCCGAGTCCGAGGACCGCGAGGCGGCCGTCACGGTGGCCTGCCACCCGGAGCAGGGCTGGAGCCTGCTCTGCAACGGCGTCGTGCTGTTCGAGGACACCGGAGAGCTGCTGCCCGACGGCCGGGTGATCGCACCGCGCCGCCCCGTCGCCCACGCGGCCTGACCGCACCGGCGGGGGCAGCCGCCGGACGACGACAACGGGCAGGGCCCCGACGGTACGTGCCGTCGGGGCCCTGCCGTACGTCCGGTCCGGATCAGACGCCGTACTCCTCCAGCGGCGGGCAGGAGCAGACCAGGTTGCGGTCGCCGTACGCGCCGTCGATCCGGCTGACCGGCGGCCAGTACTTGTCCGCCGGGTTCACGCCCGCCGGGAAGACCGCCTCCTGCCGCGAGTAGCCGTGCGCCCAGTCGCCGGCCAGCTCGGCGGCGGTGTGCGGGGCGTTGCGCAGCGGGTTGTCCGCGGCCGCCCACTCACCCGAGCCGACCTTGTCGATCTCGGCCCGGATCTCGATCATCGCGTCGCAGAACCGGTCGATCTCGTGCAGGTCCTCGGACTCGGTCGGCTCGATCATCAGCGTGCCGGCCACCGGGAAGGACATCGTCGGCGCGTGGAAGCCGTAGTCGATCAGGCGCTTGGCGATGTCGTCCACCGTCACGCCCGTCTCCTTGGTCAGCGGACGCAGGTCGATGATGCACTCGTGCGCGACCAGCCCGCCGGGGCCGGTGTAGAGCACCGGGAAGTGCGGTGCCAGCCGCTTGGCGATGTAGTTGGCGTTCAGCACCGCGACCTGGGTCGCGCGCTTGAGGCCCTCGCCGCCCATCAACCGGACGTACGCCCAGGAGATCGGCAGGATGGCCGCCGAGCCCCACGGCGCCGCCGAGATCGGGCCGACCCCGGTGGCCGGGCCGGCCTCCGGCTGCAGCGGGTGGTTCGGCAGGTACGGCGCCAGGTGGGCGCGCACCGCGACCGGGCCGACGCCCGGGCCGCCGCCGCCGTGCGGGATGCAGAAGGTCTTGTGCAGGTTCAGGTGCGAGACGTCCGCGCCGAACTTGCCCGGCTTGGCGAGGCCGACCAGGGCGTTCAGGTTGGCGCCGTCCACGTACACCTGGCCGCCGGCCTCGTGCACCAGGGCGCAGATGTCGGTGATCTGGGTCTCGTACACGCCGTGGGTGGACGGGTAGGTGACCATCAGCACGGAGAGGCTGTCCCGGTGCTGCTCGATCTTGGCCTTCAGGTCCTCGACGTCCACGTCGCCGTCGACCAGGGTCTTCACCACGACCACGCGCATGCCGGCCATCACCGCGGAGGCCGCGTTGGTGCCGTGCGCGGAGGACGGGATCAGGCAGACGTCGCGCTGGGTGTCGCCGTTGGCGTGGTGGTAGGCGCGGACGGCCAGCAGGCCGGCCAGCTCGCCCTGCGAGCCCGCGTTCGGCTGGATCGAGACGGCGTCGTAGCCGGTCACCTCGACCAGCTGGCGCTCCAGCTCGCGGATCAGGCTGAGGAAGCCCTGGGCCTGCTCGATCGGCGCGAAGGGGTGCAGCTGGCCGAACTCCGGCCAGGTGACGGCCTCCATCTCGGTGGTCGCGTTGAGCTTCATGGTGCAGGAGCCCAGCGGGATCATGCCGCGGTCCAGCGCGTAGTCCCGGTCCGACAGGCGGCGCAGGTAGCGCAGCATGGCGGTCTCCGAGCGGTGGCTGTGGAAGACCGGGTGGGTCAGGTACTCGTCCTGGCGCAGCAGCGCGGCCGGCAGCGCGTCGGCGCCTTCGGCGACCTCGACCGCGGGGACGCCGAACGCGGCCCAGACGGCGGCCAGGTGCTCGCGGGTGGTGGTCTCGTCGGTGGAGATCGAGATCCGGTCCGGGCCGTCCTGGTGGACGTTGACGCCGTTGGCGCGGGCGGCGGCCGCGATCTCGGCGGCACGGCCCGGGACGACGGCGGTGACGGTGTCGAAGAACTCGCCGTGCAGCAGCTCGACGCCGCCGGCCCGCAGGCCCTCGGCGAGGGCGGCCGCGTAGCGGTGGGTGCGGCGGGCGATGTCGGCCAGGCCGTCCGGACCGTGGTAGACGGCGTACATCGAGGCCATGACGGCGAGCAGCACCTGGGCGGTGCAGATGTTGCTGGTGGCCTTCTCGCGGCGGATGTGCTGCTCGCGGGTCTGCAGCGCCAGGCGGTAGGCGCGGTTGCCGTCGGCGTCGACCGAGACTCCGACCAGGCGGCCGGGCAGCGAGCGGGCGTACTCGGCGCGCACCGACAGGTAGCCGGCGTGCGGGCCGCCGAAGCCCATCGGCACGCCGAAGCGCTGCGAGGTGCCGCAGGCGATGTCGGCGCCGAGCGAGCCCGGCGAGGCGAGCAGGGTCAGCGCCAGCAGGTCGGCGGCGACCGCGACGATCGCGCCGAGGCCGTGCGCCTGCTCGATGACCGGGGCGAGGTCGCGGACCACACCGGTGGCGCCCGGGTACTGGAGCAGCACGCCGAAGACGCCGCGCTCGGCGATCTCGGCCGGGATGCCCTCGGACAGGTCGGCGACGACGACCTCGACACCGGTCGGCACCGCGCGGGTGTTGATCACCGCGGTGGTCTGCGGCAGGGTCTCGGCGTCGACCAGGAAGACGCCGCCCTTGACCTTGGTGACGCGGCGGGCCAGCGCCATCGCCTCGGCGGCCGCGGTGCCCTCGTCGAGCAGCGAGGAGCCGGAGGTCGGCAGGCCGGTCAGGTCGGAGACCAGGGTCTGGAAGTTGAGCAGCGCCTCCAGGCGGCCCTGGGAGATCTCCGGCTGGTACGGCGTGTAGGCGGTGTACCAGGCCGGGTTCTCCATGACGTTGCGCAGGATCACCGGCGGGGTGAAGGTGCCGTAGTAGCCCAGGCCGATCATCGGCTGGAGCACCTGGTTGCGGCTCGCCAGCTCGCGCAGTTCGGCGAGCACCTGGGCCTCGCTGCGGCCGCCGGGCAGGTCCAGGCCGGTGATGGAGCGGATCGCCTCGGGAACGGCGGTGGCGGCGAGTTCGTCCAGCGAGCCGTAGCCGATGGACGCCAGCATCTTCTGCTGCGCGGCGTCGTCGGGGCCGATGTGGCGGTTCTCGAAGGGGCTGGCCAGCTCAAGCTCGGTGAGGGTCGAGGCGCCGGTGGGGCGTCCCGCGTTCGGCTGGGCGTTCATGGTGGTCGAGGCCTCCTGGTCACGGACCGGCGGGGGTGCGCACGCCGGCCGGCCGGAGCCGCTGCGGACAGCGGCTCGACCCGGGCGGGCGAACCCGACAGGCCTCCCCCTCTGTCATCGGGACCTGAGAGCTTCACCCGCACGGCGCGCTGTGGGCACGCCGCCGGCTTGCACCGTCGGTGAGGGTGGTGCCCGTCGGCTCCCTGCCGACGGTCCTGCCCTGCTTTCCAGAGTGACCTAGCCCACACGGTACGGATGCCTGAGAGATTCCGGGGAGGAGTTGCTCCTTCGGCGCCCCGACCAGCACTTTCCGTGGCCGGGGACTCTCCCGAGCGGGCTCGGCGGTCGCCGCCCAGGGTACCAGCGGCAGGCCCCCCGATCACGGTCGCGTCGGGCCACTCCGGGTCTACGCGCGTCCCCCGGACGGTCCAGCCCGGAGCCCGTCCGGCGCACCCCGGTCGCGCCCGTCCGATTCATGGCCTTTGGTGTGAAGTGGCAGGCGGAACGGGTGCTCCGGCCACGGTCCTGCGGGAGTTCCGCAGGCGCAGCGCACTGGAGGAAAGAGTGCAAACCGATATCGATCCCCGGGACCTCATCGGCCACAAGGCGGTCGACCGCAACGGAGACAAGATCGGCACGGTCGACGAGGTCTACCTGGACGACGCCACCGGCCAGCCGGAGTGGGCGGCCGTCCGGACCGGCATCTTCGGCCGGGACGCCTTCGTCCCGCTCACCACCAGCGAGTTCTCCGGCGACGAGCTCCGGGTGCCGTACGACAAGTCGCTGGTGAAGGAGTCGCCGGACTTCGGCGTCGGCCAGCACCTGTCGCCCGCCCAGGAGCTCCAGCTCTACCG
This sequence comes from Kitasatospora sp. NPDC057940, assembly GCF_042887425.1. NCBI lineage: Bacteria > Bacillati > Actinomycetota > Actinomycetes > Kitasatosporales > Streptomycetaceae > Kitasatospora > Kitasatospora sp. NPDC057940. The sequence continues at coordinate 14,735 of NZ_JBHVPH010000006.1, read as the reverse complement.
CTACTACGGCCTGGACACCCCGACGAACGGCCGCCCGGTCGGCCGGGACGGCGACCGGACCGTCGGCCGCGAGGGCGACCGGACCGTCGGCCGCGAGAGTGACCGGACCGTCGGCCGGGACGGCGACCGCCCCGCACGCCCCGACCTCGACTTCGGCACCACCTCGGCGGCCGAGCCCGTGAAGCCCATCGCCTTCCACACCCTCGGCCCCGCCCCGACCACCACCCCCGCCGACCCCACCGGCACCGCGACGGAGGTCAACGTGCGGACCCTCAACACCCCCGCACCCGCGGCCGCCCATACGACGACCGAGCCCAAGCCGCAGCCCGCCCCGATCGTGACGACCACCGCGACCACGAACTCGGCCGTGGCCCCGCCGGCCTCGGAGCGTTCGACCGGCCCGGCCCCGTCGTCCCCCAACGGCCCGGTGGAGATCACCTGCCGCGAGGAGCGTCTGGACATCACCACGGACTGGCACGTCGTGGGCACCGCGAAGCTGCGCAAGTACGTGACCAGCGAGCAGGTCGAGCGCCGCGTCCCGGTGGTCCGCGAGCGCGTCCGGGTGGAGCGGATGCCGGTGAGCGAGGCCGAGCGCGCCTCGCTCACCGAGAAGGAGATCGCCGAGGCGGTGGAGGAGGTCACCCTGCGCGAGGAGCGCCCGGTGGTCCGCAAGTACCTCACCCCGATCGAGCGGGTCCGCCTGGTGGTGGAGCGCTACACCGCCGAGGAGGTGATCCGGGACGAGCTGCGCCGCGAGCACGTCGAGATCCACGACAACACCGCCGCCGTCCCGGCGACCCCGGTGGCCACCCCGGTTGCGGAGGCCCCCCGCCCGGCCGTGCTGCGCCCGTTCGCCTGACCCCTCGCTCCCCGGGCCCCGGACCCCTCGGTCCGGGGCCCTCGGCATGCCTGCGCCCCGGTCGCCGCCCGGCCGGAATCCTTCGATTTTGCCAAAGCGTCACCAATGGATATTTGACACTCTGAAGTATCTCCCGGCATGGTTACTTCAGTTCATTCACTATGTACGGGAGGAAGCAACCGTGAGTGAGGCACCACAGCCCACCACCGCGGCCGAGAAGCAGAGCAGCGCCCGGGTCCTGCCGGCCCTCATCCTGGCGATGCTGTCGTTCAGCGTGGTGCAGACCGCGGTCGTCCCGATCCTGCCCTCGCTGGCCAAGGAACTGAGCGTCTCCGCGTCCAGCATCACCTGGCTGATGACCGCCAACCTGCTCTCCGCCGCCGTGCTGACTCCCCTGCTGGGCCGCTTCGGCGACCTCCGGGGCCGTAAGCCGATGCTGCTGATCTCGCTGGCCGGTCTGGTCGCCGGCTCGGCGCTGGCGGTCAGCACCCACTCCTTCACCTGGCTGGTCGTCGCCCGTGTCCTTCAGGGCGCCGGCGGTGGCGTGCTCCCGCTGGCGATCAGCATCGTCCGCGACGAGCTGCCCAAGCAGAAGGTGACCGGCGGCGTCGCCGCCATCAGCGCCTCGATGGGTGTCGGCTCCGGCCTCGGCCTGGTCGCGACCGGTCTCCTGCTGGAGCACTGGAGCTACAAGTCGATCTTCTGGATGGGCCTGGTCTTCGGCCTGATCGCGGTCGCCCTGGTCGCGTTCCGCGTCCCGTCCGACCCGGTCACCGACAAGGAGGGCGGCGCCGACCCGCTCGGCGCCCTCACCCTGGCCGGCTGGCTCTCCGCCCTGCTCGTCGCGGTCAGCCAGGGCAACCACTGGGGCTGGACCTCGACCAAGACCCTCGGCCTGTTCGCCGTGGCCGCCGTCGTCGCCCTGATCTGGGGGGTCATCGAGACCAAGGTCGCGCACCCCCTGGTGGACATGAAGATGATGTCCCGTCCGGCCGTCGCCTTCACCAACCTGGCCGGCCTGCTGATCGGCTTCGGCATGTACGGCTCGTTCATGGTGATCAGCAACTTCGCCCAGACCCCGGAGAAGCTCACCCACTACGGCTTCACCGCGACCGTCCTGCACGCCGGTCTGCTGCTGCTGCCGTCCGCGATCGGCTCGATGGTGGCGGCCCCGGTCGGCGCCATGCTGATCGCCCGCCGCGGCCCGCGCCTGCCGCTGGTCCTCGGTGGCGTCCTGGGTGCCGTCGCGATGGCCTACCTGGCCGTGCGGCACAGCCACGAGGGCGACATCTACACCTCCTCGGCGATCTTCGGCCTGGGCATCGGCCTGGCGTTCTCCGCCATGCCGGCCTACATCAACGGCGCCGTCCCGGTGGAGCAGAGCGGCATCGCCAACGGCATGAACGCCGTGCTGCGCACCGTCGGTGGCGCGATCGGCACCGCCGTGATGGCCGCCATCCTGACCGGCGACACCATGAAGCTGCCGCCGCAGATCCCGCTGCTGCTGCCCACGCTGGACGCCTACAAGCACGCGTTCTGGGCCGCGGCCGTCGTCTGCGCCGTCGCCGGCGTCGTCCCGTTCCTGATCCGCGGCGTCAAGCCGGCCGCCACCGTCGTCGCCTCGGGCGGCACGGCCGAGCGGAACTCCAGCCCCGAGCTGGCCAAGACCGACGCCTGACCAGGCGTCCGGCCCCGCGCTCAGGGACAGGGCGCGGCGGCCCGGCCTTCGGACGGTCGCGAGGGCATCACGACCGCACGAAGTCCGGCACGGTATGCGGCCCCAACCGGTACTCCCCCCCCCACCGGTTGGGGCCGCTTCGCGTTTCACACCCCCGGCGCCTCCGTCTCCCCGGACGCCCCCGTCTCCTCCGCCCCCTCGGCCTCCTCGGCCCCCCAGAGCGGCAGCGGACGGGCCGGTTCCAACGCCGGATCGTCCACCGCGAAGGTCCGGATGCGTCCCGGCCCGCTCCACGGCGTCTCGAACCGCACGGTGACCCGTCCGACACCGCTGCCCTGCACCCACCCGGGCCCCAGCTCGGCATGGCGGACGTCCTGCCCGGGCATCCAGCGGCGCGGCGCGGCCGCCTCCGGCTCCTCCTCGGCCGTCTCGACCTCCGCCTCCGCGTGCTCGGCCGCCTCCTCCCGCAGGGCCTGCGCGAACAAGTCCTCCTGCGTGTAGTCGGCCAGCTGGGCGACCCCCACCCCGAGCAGCCGCACCCCGCCGGTGATGTCCACCTGGGAGGCCAGCCGACGCGCCGTCTCGATGACCACCGCCTCGTCGTCGGTGGGCCCGCGCAGCGTCTCCGAACGGGTCAGCGTCGAGAAGTCGAACCGCCGGACCTTGAGCACCACCGTCCGCCCCGAGCGCCCGGTCGCGCGCAGCCGCCGCACGCACCGGGCGGCCAGCACCTCCACCTCGCGCAGCACCCGCTCCCGGTCCGCGAGGTCCACCTCGAAGGTGTCCTCCACCGAGACCGACTTGGCGTCCTGGTCGGCCACCACCGGCCGGTCGTCCAGCCCTATCGACATCTGGTGCACACCGGCGCCGTGCGCCCGCCCGAGCAGCTGCACCAGTTCGCCCTCCCCCGCCTCGGCGAGGTCCGCCACGGTGTTCAGTCCGGCCCGCCGCAGCACCTGTTCGGTGGCCGGCCCGATCCCGGGCAGCGCCCGGACCGGCATCGGGCCGAGCACGGCCCGCTCCTGCCCGGGTTCGATCAGCACCAGCCCGTCCGGCTTGGCCTGCTCGGAGGCGATCTTCGCCATCAGCTTGGACCCGGCGGCCCCGACCGACCCGGTCAGCCCGGTGCGCCGCTGGATGTCCGCCCGCAGGTCCTCCGCCAGGGCGAGCACCAACCGCTCCCCGGTCTCGTGGTCGGACTCCGCCAGCACCGGACCGTAGGGGCCGGCCTCCAGGTCGACGAAGGCCTCGTCCAGGCTGAGCGGCTGCACCAGCGGCGACAGCTCCCGCAGCAGACCCATCACGAGCTCGCTGACCTGCCGGTAGGCCTCGAACCGGCCGCTCAGGAAGGCCGCGTTGGGGCAGAGCCGGCGCGCCTGCGCCATCGGCATCGCCGAGTGCACCCCGAACTTCCGCGCCTCGTACGAGGCGGTGGAGACCACTCCGCGCCCGCCGAGCCCGCCGACCACCACCGGTTTGCCGCGCAGGCTCGGCTTGGCCGCCTGCTCCACCGCCGCGAAGAAGGCGTCCATGTCGAGGTGGATGATGCTCGGCAGTGATCGCACCCGCCGATCATCCCGCAGGGGTCCGACAATGCGTACGAACCCGGGCAGGCCCTAGGGGGCTCTCTTTCGGATCACGTCGGATCAGCGCGCGGCGTCGGGGTGCGTGCATCGCAAGGCGGAGGAGGGAGTCCATGCGGTGGGGGCACCTCCCGGCCGGAGGCTGGGGGCTATCGGCGACCGACGACAACGCGGCGAGGTGCGTGCTCCGGCGTCGCGCGCCCGGCGTGATCCGAAAGAGAGCCCCTAGCCCTGCGCGGCGTCCGCCAGAGCCTTCGGGATGCCGTCCTCCTGGGGCCCGAGGAACAGCGGGTCCGGCCGCAGCCACGCGTTGACCGCCGCCTTGCCCGCCCCGGGTATCTCCCGCAGCCCGCCGTACAGCCAGGTGCCGTCGTGCGGTTCCGGCACCCCGACCGCGTACGCGTCGATGCCCGCCGCCTCGCACAGGGCCAGCGCCCGGCGGACGTGGAAGTCCTGGCTGACCAGCACCGCCCGCTCCACCCCGAAGACCCGCCGGGCCCGGGTGCAGGAGTTCCAGGTGTCGAAGCCCGCGTAGTCGCCCACCACCCGCACCGCCGGCACCCCGTGCTCGATCAGGTACGTCCGCATCGCGTCCGGCTCGTCGTAGCTGTCCCGGCCGTTGTCGCCGGTCACCAGGATCGCCTGCACCTTCCCCGCCCGGTACAGGTCAAGCGCCGCGCTCAGCCGGTGCTCCAGGTACGGCGACGGCTTGCCCTGGTCCAGCCCGGCGCCGAAGACCACCGCGACCGGTGCGGACGGCACGCCGGCCACCGTGCCGACCCGGTCCCCGGCCGAGCACCACAGCCACGCGCTCGGCGCCAGCGCCAGCGAACAGAGCACCGTCGCCGCCTGGAAGGCCCTGCGCTGCACGGGCCGCCGCCGAAACCGGACCTTCAGCAGCCCGCCCCGACGCCGCAGCAGACCCGCTATCCCGGTGCCGAACCCCACGTGTCCTCCCTCGATCGCCCCACCAGGCGCAACGACGAGGCCGCGGGCCCGGACGGTTCCCCGTCCGGGCCCGCGGCCTCGTCAGTTCTGTGTTCAGACCGCCCGGTTGCGCCGCTGGGCCAGCTCGTCGGACGGGTCGTGGCCGACCAGCGTCTCGCCGGTGTCGGTGCGCTCCGCGTGCAGCCGCCCGAGCGTGAGCTCCAGCTCCCGCCAGACCGCTCCGACCGCGATGCCGAACACCCCCTGACCGCCCTTCAGCAGGTCCACCACCTGCTGCGGCGTGGTGCACTCGTACACCGTCGCGCCGTCGCACATCAGCGTCATCCCGGCCAGGTCGCCCTGCTCGGCCGCCTGCAGATGGGCGACCGCCACCCGGATGTTCTGCAGCGAGACGCCCGCGTCGAGCAGCCGCTTCACGATCTTCAGCAGCAGGATGTCGCGGAAGCTGTAGAGCCGCTGGCTGGTGGCCGGGTACGCCGAACGGACGCTGGGCTCCAGCAGTCCGGTCCGGGCCCAGTAGTCCAGCTGGCGGTACGTGATGCCGGCCGCCGCGCAGGCCGTCGGACCGCGGTAACCGATCAGTTCGGACGTCGGGGCCAGCCGCTCGATGGCGGGCTGACCGGGCTGCACGGCCGGGAACCTGCCCACCCGGGGCAGGTCCGTCACGGTGCGAGCGGTGCGCGGCAGGTGCACGGCACACAGGCCTCCCACGGCCGTGTCATCGCCGGTGCTGCTCATGCCTGCCTCCGTCCACTGGTGCTGCGGGCAACCCGAACTGCGGGCATCGGTCACCCGGACAGCCACTCCTGACGGTAGGCAGTCCCCTATGACCCGTCAACGATCGCCACGCCGGGCCAGCCAAACCACATCACTCAGGAGAGTGGTTTTTCGTGCCCCTAGTGTGGGTAGGTCGACGGTTTTTGGCAAAACGGCAGGCCGAACAACGGCCTGACCTGTAGGGAAATCCGGTCCGCGCTACTGCGGGCCGCTGCCCCCGAAGTCCTCGGGCGACACCTGGTCGAGGAACTCGCGGAACTTCTCGACCTCGTCCTCCTGCTCGTCCGGGATCGCGATGCCCGCCTCGGCGAGCACCTCCTCGCTCCCGTAGATCGGCGTGCCGGTGCGCAGGGCCAGCGCTATCGCGTCGGACGGCCGGGCGCTCACCTCGACCCCGCCGGTGAAGACCAGCTCGGCGTAGAAGACGCCCTCCCGCAGGTCGGTGATCCGGACCTCGGTGAGCTGCTGCCCCAGCGCCTCCAGGACGTCCTTGAACAGGTCGTGCGTCAGCGGGCGGACCGGCGTCATGCCCTGCTGGGCGAAGGCGATCGCGGTCGCCTCGCCGGGACCGATCCAGATCGGCAGGTACCGATCGCCCCCGACCTCCCGCAGCAGCACGATCGGCTGGTTGGAAGGCATCTCCACTCGGACACCCACGACGTCGAGCTCATTCACACAGGCAACCCTATGGCTCAGGCCCCGGATATGAAAGCGCAGGGCCGACGCCGCTGGTCAGCGCGCTGCACCCCCGGCCGCCCGGGGTCTGGACGGCCGGCCGCAGGAGCCCCGTGAGAATCCCACAGGAACCCCGCGGGGACGCTATCCGCGGTTGCGCAGACCGGCCTGGACCATCGCCGCGTGCAGCCGCACGGACAGGGTCGCCAGCTCCCGCGCGGTCGCCTCGGCATGGGCCCTGGTCTGCGGGTTCCGGTGCCGGCGCAGTGGCGCCACCACCTGTTCCACCAGCGCGATCTCCCGGTCCGCCGCGGCCTTCATGGCCCGCAGGTGCCGCGGTTCCAGCCCGTACCGGCCGAGTTCCGCGACCAGCCGGGCCACCTGCAGCGCCTCGCCGTCGTACCCGCCGTCCGGACCGGGCGCGACCAGACCGTAGGACTCCCACTCGGACAGCTCGCGCTCCCCGGACTCGGCGGCCGCCAGCAGCTCGGCACGCCCCAGCCGGACTCCGGACGGGACGTCGGCCGAAGCCCCCAGCTCCCGGTCCGCCTCCTCCACCGGCCCGGGCCGGGTGTCGGCGGAGGGCGGCAGCGCGGGCGGTGCCTCACCGCGCTCGATGGCGTCCAGGTGCTCGCGGATCACCCGCAGCGGCAGGTAGTGGTCACGCTGCATCCGCAGGACGTAGGCCAGCCGCTCCACGTCGGCCGGGCTGAACTTGCGGTACCCCGAGGGCGTGCGCTGCGGCTCGACCAGCCCCTCCGCCTCCAGGAACCTGATCTTGGAGATGGTGACCTCGGGGAAGTCGTCGCGCAGGAAGGTCAACACCGCGCCGATGCTCAGCAGCTCGTCGCCGCCGCGCCGCCGCCCACCCGGCCGCTCCGGACGGACCGGCTGCCTGGGACCCGCGACCACCCCGCGCCCGCCGCGGTCCACGTACGGACCGGACGATGCGGGGGTGGCCGCCCCGAGAGAAGATGAAGGGGTATTCGTACTCACTCGGGCTCCTACCGACGTTGGGTTCAGTACCCCCGGTTGTGGCCGGCGAAGAACACCAGCCGGTACTTCCCGATCTGCACCTCGTCACCGTTGTTCAGCGACACCTCGTCGATCCGCTCCCGGTTGACGTAGGTGCCGTTGAGGCTGCCGACGTCCGCGACGCTGAACCCGGCCTGCGTCCGACGGAACTCCACGTGGCGCCGCGAGACCGTGACGTCGTCCAGGAAGATGTCGCCCTGCGGGTGACGGCCGGCCGTGGTGACGTCCGAGTCCAGCAGGAAGCGGCTGCCCGAGTTCGGACCGCGCTGGACGATCAGCAGGGCCGAGCCCGGCGGCAGCGCGTCGATCGCCGACAGCACCTCGGCCGACAGGGCCGGCGTCGCGCCGGTGCCGGTCGTGGTGTTGGGGTCGTACGACTCCAGGCCCGAAATGGAGATGGTCGACGTGGTCTCCGCCGCCCCCTCCGGGAGCAGGCCACCGCGAAGGGCCGTACCGCAGTTGGAGCAGAACCGGGCCGAGGCCGGGTTCTGGTTGCCGCACCTGGGGCACGGAGTGGGGCCAGCCATGTTCACAGCCTCCTGGCGCGGCACACCCGACGGGTTGTGCCCGGCGTACGGATCGGGGGCAAACCCTCCACCAGAGGTTGAGGGTCCTGACTGGAAACCTATGCGCGGGTCGCCGGAAGGGTCAACCGACGCGCCGTAGCCGACCGGATTACCGGCGTACTGGGCGGCGGCGCCGTCCCGGAACAGCTGCTGCTCGGCGTACGGCGCCCCCTCGGGAGCGGAGCGCATGCCCGGCACGGCGGCCTCGTCCTCGGGCCGGCGGTGCCGCGCGGTCGGCGCCTCGACGGAGGCCGCGCCACGGCCCTTGTTACGACCGAACAACTTCGAGAAGAAACTCACGGGCGAATCCCCTTGCGTGTGACAGACCCGCCCGCGGGGCAGGGTGAGAACCTCGGACAGACGGCGGGCCCGATTGCGGATCGGGCCTGCTGGAGTGGTACTCCGACGGTTGGTACTGCGGTTGGTGCTCCGGTGCGTACTGGTACGACCCAGTCTCGCCCACGCGACGGCGGCGCCCCGCACCGGGTGCCGCCCGCAGGTGACGGGCCGTTCGTCGGGCGCCCCGTCACTTCGATGCCGGCTTGGCGTACTGCGGCGTCTTCAGATCCACGAGGGCGTCCACGACCACCTTCTGCTGCTGGGTGATCGTCGCCCGCGCCTGGTGACTCTCCAGAGTACGGACGACACCCCCCGGGATGTTCAGCGCGGGTGTCAGATCCTGCGGGTTCCCCACGACGGTGAACCGGTAGGGCTGCGAGACCTTCTTCCCGTCGATCTGCACCCCGCCGCCCGACACGTCGGTGAAGTAGGTGTTGACCACCACGCGCACATCGTTGATCTGAATCGCCTCCGCCCCTGCCGCTCGAAGTTCTTGCAGGGTGTCCAGCAGCATATCTGCCTTCACCTGCCCTTGGGGATCATCGACCGTGAGTACGATGCCCGGACCAGTGGCTTTGACGGTACCGGCGAGCACGCCGAGCTCCGTCGCCTTCTTCCTGGTCTGCTCCTGGGCCTCCTTGGCCTGGTTGGAACTGTTCTCCAACTTGGCCAGGGACTGCTCCAACTCCGCCTTCTCCTGCTGAAGACGCTGCTGACGGCTGTCCAGTTCGTCGAGGATGCGCACCAGGTCCTCCTGGCGGGCCCCGCGGAGCTGACTGTGGTGGTCGTTGGTCGACCGCACCTGGATCGCCAGCCCCAGGCCGAGCGAGAACAGCAGCAGCGCCACCACCAGCTGCCCGCGCGACATCCGCGGCGGCCACAGGGCCGCCTTGAGGCGCCGCCGTCCCGCACCGCGGTCCACGGCGGCCGGCTCCACCACGGGATCGGGCTCAGGTTCGGGCTCGGGCCCGGGCTCAGACGCGGGCTCGGGCGCAGGCGCCGCGGCCTTCGCGAGCCGCACCACGGGCGCGGGCGCCGCCTTCGCATCAAGCTCAGGCTTAGCGTCAGCCTTCGCCGCAGCCTGTTCCTCGGGCTCCTCCGCCGCCACGGGCCCCTGCGCCTTCCCCGGCTCCTCGGCCGGATCGGCGTGCTGGACCTCCCCGGCCCCGTCCGCCGACTCCGGCCCCGGCGCCTCGGCGGCCCGCTCCGACGCCTTCCCGCCGCCGTCCGCGTGCTCCTCCGCCGCCCCGCGGCCCGGCTCAGGCGCGGAAGACATGGCGCCGAATCGCGGCCGCGTTGGAGAAGATGCGGATGCCGAGGACGACGACCACACCCGTGGACAGCTGCGAGCCGACGCCCAGCTGGTCACCGAGGAAGACGATCAGTGCCGCGACCACCACGTTCGACAGGAACGAGACGATGAACACCTTGTCGTTGAAGATCCCGTCCAGCATCGCCCGGACGCCGCCGAACACGGCGTCCAGCGCCGCCACCACCGCGATCGGCAGGTACGGCACGACGGCGTCCGGCACCTCGGGCTGGACGAAGAGTCCGACGACCACCCCGATCACGAGACCCAGTACGGCAATCACGGTCTAGCTGCTCCTGTCCCTGAGGACGACGACCCCGTCGGGGCCGTCGTGGACGAGTGGGCTGTCGTGGTCTTCGCGGACCCGGTCGGCGTACGCCGACCGGTGCTGCCCGCAGACGGTGAAACGGACGCGCTCGGGCTCCCGGAGGTTCCGGCGGTGGGTGACGGCGTCGGGGTGACCGAAGCCGCCGACGGGGACGCCGGGGGCGAGGGCTCGGGCGTGACCGGCTGGGCGGTCCGCAGCGTCACGCCCACCGCGGCCGGCAGCGTCAGGCTCTTCTGCGCGGACATGGTCGACTTGATGCCGTACTTCTCCTGGAGCAGCCGCAGGTACTGCCCGGCCATGTCGTTCTCGAAGGCGGTGAGCAGCTTCGGCCCGTCCCCGATCGCCTGGATGTTGTACGGCGGGACGAGCGGCCGGTTGTCCACCAGCACCGCCTCGCCCGCGGCCCGGATCGCCGAGAGCGCGGTGAGCCGCTGACCGTTGATCGCCACGGCTTCCGCACCGGATCCCCACAGGCCGTTCACCACCAGCTGGAGGTCGCGGTCCCGCAGCCGGCCGCTGTTGGAGAAGCCCTGCCCGGCCCGCGGGTCGACGTTTCCCCCGCCGCCGGTCCCCGCCGCGTCCTCCAGGACCAGCTTGACGCCCGGCCCCGCGACCTCACCCAGGCCCACCGCGCCGGTCAGACCGCCCTGGTCGCCGTCGCCCGTGGCGAGCGCCTGCTGCTGCGTGTTCTCGACCTTGCGCCGCAGGTCCTGGACCTGCTGCTGGAGGTGATCGGCCGAGCCGTTGGTGTCGTTGATCCGGTGGATCAGCGCGTCCCGTTCCTTGGCCAGCGTCGGCTCCGCCTTGTGCGCGTTCACCGCGCCGACCGTCACCACGACCCCGACCAATGCCAGCCCGGCGCCCAGCGTGAGCAGGCCTCGGACCGTCCTGGGTATCCGGCTGTCGTGGTCTCCGCCCCGCGCCGCGGCCGCCTCGGCGTAGCCCTCGTCGAGGCTGTGGTCCATGACGTTGGTCAGCAGGGACATCGAGGCGTCCGGGCGGTTGTACCGTCCGTTCGGGGCACTCGGCGTCGGCGTCGCTGGCATGCGGACCATCGTCCCACGTCGGCGAAGGGGCCCACGCACACCCCCTGAGCTGCACACACGACACAAAGTGACGGATCATTGCGAACAGTGTGAAAACGGACAGCGGGGCGCGCGGACCATGCCGCGCGCCCCGACCGTCAGGACCGTCGGACGATCAGACCGGTGCCGTCACCTCCCGGCCCCGTCGACCACCGCCGCCCACTCGTCCAGCAGCGCCTCCGTGGCCTCGTCGTCCGGACCCTCCGCCCACAGGTGGGTGGTCGCCTCGGCCGGATCCGGCAGCACCAGCGTCCAGCGCCCGTCCGCCTCGACGACCCGGACGCCGTCGGTGGTGTCCAGCCGCCGACTGCCGGCCGCCTCGACCACCGAGCGCATCACCATCCCCTTGGCCGCCCACGGCGTCGCCAGGTCCCGGCGACGGATGTGCGCCTGCGGGATGCGCGCGTCGATCTGGCTCAGCGTGAGCTGGGTCCGCGCCACCAGGCCGACCAACCGCACGAAGGCCGCGGCCCCGTCCAGCACTCCGCTGAACTCCGGCACCACGAAACCGCCGCGCCCGTCCCCGCCGAACACCGTGCCCTCGGTGGCGGCCGCCTTCGCCAGGTCGTCCGGCGTCGTCGTGGTCCAGATGACCTGGGTGCCGTGGTACGCGGCGACCTGCTCGGCGATCCGGGTCGTGGTCACCGGCAGCGCCACCTGCCCGCTGCGCCGCTCGGCCGCGACCAGGTCCAGCAGCACCAGCAACGCCCGGTCGTCGTCGATCACCCGGCCCAGTTCGTCGACGAACGCGACCCGCTCGCCGACCGGGTCGAAGCGGACGCCGAAGGCCGCCCGGGAGGAGGCCACCAGCTCACCGAGCCTGGCCAGCCCGGCCCGCCGCTCCTCGGCGTCCTCCGTCGGCCGCGCCTCGTCCAGCCCGCTGGAGACGGTGAGCGCCTCCACTCCGAGCCGTCCGAGGATGCTCGGCAGAACCAGGCCGGCGCTGCCGTGCGCGGTGTCCACGACCACCTTCAGTCCGGCCTCCCGTACCCCGGTGGTGTCGACGGCCCGCAGCAGGTTGCCCGCGTAGGAGTCGAAGACGCTGGACGGGAAGGTCAGGTCCCCGATCTCACCGGGGAAGGCCCGCCGGTACTCCTGGCGCGCGTACACGCGGTCCAGCTTGCGCTGACCGGCCTGCGAGAGATCGGCCCCGCGCTCGTCGAAGAAGAGGATGTCCAGCGAGTCGGGCACCCCCGGCGTGGTCCGCAGGAAGATCCCGCCCGCACTCCCCCGCGCGGTGTGCTGCCGGGCCACCGGCATCGGCACGTTCTCCAGGTCGCGGACGTCTATGGCCGACGTCTGGAGCGCCGAGATCATCGCCCGTTTGAGCGCACGCGCACCACGCGAGTGGTCACGCGCAATGGTGACGGTCGCCCCCTTCTTCAGGGTCGTGGCGTACGCGCCGGCCAACCGCACGGCCAGTTCCGGAGTGATCTCGACGTTCAGGATCCCCGACACGCCACGCACGCCGAACAGGTGCTCCTGGCCGCGGGACTCCCAGATCACCGACGTGTTGACGACGGCGCCGGCCTCGATGGTCTTGAACGGATAGACCCGGACGTTCGCACCGATGATCGACTCCTCGCCGATCAGGCACTCGTCCCCGATCACCGCGCCGTCCTCGATCCGGGCGGCCCGCATCACGTCGGTGTTCTTGCCGACCACACAGCCTCGCAGATTGCTCTGCGGCCCGATGTAGACGTTGTCGTGCACGACCGCCTTGTGGAGGAAGGCCCCGCGCTTGACCACCACGTTGCTGCCGAGCACGGTGTGCTCGCGGATCTCGACGCCGGCCTCGACCTTGGCGTAGTCCCCGATGTACAGCGGCCCGCGCAGCACCGCCTCCGGGTCCACCTCCGCGCCCTCGGCCACCCAGACGCCCGGCGAGATCTCGAACCCGTCGAGCTCGACGTCGACCTTGCCCTCCAGGACGTCCGCCTGGGCCTTGCCGTAGCTCTCGTGGGTGCCCACGTCCTCCCAGTAGCCCTCGGCGACGTAGCCGTAGACCCGCTTGCCCTCCTTCAACAATTGCGGGAAGACGTCACTCGACCAGTCGACGGACTCACCTGCTGCGACGTAGTCGAAGACCTCTGGTTCCATCACGTAGATACCGGTGTTCACAGTGTCCGAGAAGACCTGCCCCCAGGTCGGCTTCTCCAGGAAGCGCTCGACCCGTCCGTCGTCGTCCGTGATCGTGATACCGAACTCGAGGGGATTCGGCACCCTGGTGAGACAGACGGTGACCAGCGCGTTCTTACTGCGGTGAAACTCGATCAATTCCGAGAGGTCGAAGTCGGTCAGTGCGTCACCGGAGATCACCAGAAAGGAGTCGTCCTTCAACGCGTCCTCGGCGTTCTTGACACTCCCCGCGGTGCCTAGCGGCGTCTCCTCGTGGGCATAGGTCAGATGCATGCCCAGGTCCTCGCCGTCACCGAAGTAGTTCTTGACCAGTGAGGCCAGGAACTGGACGGTGACGACGGTGTCGGAGAGGCCGTGCCGCTTCAGCAGCCGAAGCACGTGCTCCATGATCGGCCTATTCGCGACCGGAAGCAGCGGCTTCGGCATGCTGGAGGTCATCGGGCGGAGTCGGGTTCCTTCGCCCCCTGCCATGACAACGGCTTTCATTACGGGTGCGTCCTCCTTTGCGGTGGTGGACCTACAGGTCCATCAAACCGTTCCAGAGGGATCCCTACCCGGAAGGTATCGTCCGACGCACCGATACGGCGTGGGACTTCTCTCAGATCACGTCTCAGACTGCGGACGCGGAGCCCGTCGAGCCCGCTCGGGTGATCCGCCGGGCCTGAACCGCGTAAAGAATACCGGCCCACCAGTACAATGTGGTCCCCCACCAGATGAAGGCCCAGCTCACCACCTCGGCCGGCCGCGCGATCCAGCTGTCCACGCTGCCGAGCAGGAGAAGCGGAAACGCGTACATCAGATTGAAGGTCGCGGCCTTCCCCAGAAAACTCACCTGAAGCGGCCCGTAACCGTGCCGGTTCAAAATGGGCAGCAGCGCGCCGATAAACACTTCCCGGGCCAGCAGAATCGCCGTCACCCACCACGGAAGAATCTCACGCCAGGTCAAACCGACCAGCGTGGACAGCACGTAGAGCCGGTCGGCCAGCGGATCGAGCAGCTGCCCCACCCGGCTGACCTGCCCCCATCGCCGTGCGAGTTTCCCGTCGAGGTAGTCGCTGACACCGCTCAGCATCAGGATCAGCAGCGCCCAACCATCGTTGTTGGGGCCGTCGAAAACCGGCCAGAGAATCAGCCAGAGAAAAAGCGGAACACCGACCAGCCGGCCCATGCTGAGCAGGTTGGGGATGGTGAGGACGCGATCGGTCTGGACCCGCGTCTCCTGGACCTCCACCCGGGGGCCTCCTGTCCCGTGTGACGACAATGCACGTTGACCCTACAACAGAAAAGCCCCCGCCAGGTTCACCCGGCGGGGGCTTCTCGAATGATTGTTCGGCGGCGTCCTACTCTCCCACAGGGTCCCCCCTGCAGTACCATCGGCGCTGTAAGGCTTAGCTTCCGGGTTCGGAATGTAACC
>NZ_JBHVPH010000005.1:338326-424079 GCF_042887425.1 Kitasatospora sp. NPDC057940 | reverse complement strand
CGCCCTCGCCCAGGCCGACCTGGGCCTGGCCATGGGCACCGGCACCGACGCCGCGATCGAGGCCGGCGACCTCACCCTGGTCCGCGGCGACCTGCTGGCGGCGGCCGACGCCATCCGGCTCTCCCGCAGGACCCTGGCCACCATCAAGAGCAACCTGTTCTGGGCCTTCGGCTACAACGTCGCCGCCCTGCCGCTGGCTGCGGCCGGGATGCTCAACCCGATGATCGCGGGGGCCGCGATGGCCTTCTCGTCGGTCTTCGTGGTCGGCAACAGCCTGCGGCTGCGCCGCTTCCGCTGAGCCCGTCCGAACGCCGAGCCGCCCACCCTGTTCGACCCGCCCGAGCCGTCGGCGCCCCGGAACCGCACCAGGTTCCGGGGCGCCGGCGCGTTCCGTTCAGCGCCGCTCAGCCCCGCGAAGCCCCGCTCAGCCCTGCTCGGGCAGCGCCACCGCCTGCCACCGGTACGCCGCGTCCTCCTGCCAGCACTGCAACTCGCCCTCCACCACCGCGGCCAGGCACAGCCGCCAGTCCTCGCCCATCGCGAGTGCGACCCGGGTGGCCGGGCGCAGCGTCGGCCGCCACCAGCGCGGCCGCCGGGAGGCGCCGCCGGCCGGCAGCCGAAGCCGGACGCCGCCCGCGCCGGCCAGCGCCACCGTCGGGCCGCCCCGGTGGCCGGCCATCGCGACGCCGAGGGAGGGCTCGCCGTCGCCGATCTCGGGAGCCGGCCCGGCCGTGCCGAGGGTGTGCAGCTGGACGGAGCCGTCCGGGCGCAGCGTGGCGGCCTGCGGGCCGGCGGAGGTGCGGGCCAGCGCCCCGGCGCGCAGGGCGCCGGGCGGCCCCAGCGGGGTGGGGCCCTGCGCCGAGCCCGGTCGCCAGCTCAGCACCCGCTCCCGGTGCTCGACCAGGACCAGCCAGGATCCGGCCCGCTCCTCCAGGGCGGCGAGCACCCGGTCGGCCGGGCAGCCGGGCAGCTCGTGGCCGGTGAGGGTGAGGCCGGGCGCCCAGCGGTAGGAGCGCAGGGCGCCGCCGGCCGCCGTCCAGACCGTCATCTCCCCGGCGGAGTCGACCGCCCCGGCGAGCCCGCTGACGCCGCGCGCGGCCTCCCACCAGCCGGCCGAGGTGCCGACCCAGAGCGTCCCGCCGCGGTCCTCGGCGCAGATGACCAGTTCGCCCTGGCCGCCGGCCCAGCCGGCCAGCAACTCCCTGACCGGGCCGGGCCCCTGGCCGGCCGGCAGGCGCTGCCCGTGGTGTCCGGGGCCGGCCAGTGCGGTGCCGTCGGCGCCGCCGGTGACGAGCAGTGGCCGGCCGGCCCGGTCGGGGAGGACGGCCAGGCCCGCGGTGCGCGCCACCGGTCGGCGCGAGCGCAGGAGTTCGCGGCCGCGGCCCACCCAGGGGCCGAGCGGGGAGGGTCGGCGGTCCGGTTCGCGGGCGAGCGGTTCGCAGGCCCAGCGCGCCAGGTCCTCGCCGTAGCCGGCGGCCAGGAGTTCGGCGCGGGCCTGTTCGGCGGCGAGCCGGTGGTCGAGCCGGCCGTGGTCGGGCAGCAGCAGGGTGCGGGCGAGGGTGCCGACCGCGAACAGGTCCTTGGCGGTGGTGGGGAAGCCGCCGACCTGCTCGGCCTCCGGCGGGACGTGCCCGGGGGTGAACACCGCGACGGTGAGGGTGTGGTCGAGCGGGGCCAGGAAGGTCAGGTCGATCAGCTTGACCTGGTTCTGGGCGTCCACCAGGACGTTGGCGGGGGAGATGTCGCGGTGCACCCAGCGTTTGCGGTGCAGTTCGTCGACGATCCGGCAGAGCCGGGCCAGCACCTCGGCCACCGCCGCCGGGCCGCCGCGCTGGGTGCGGGCCCAGGTGTGCAGCGGCACGCCCTCGACCCAGGGGGAGATCTGGTAGCCGAGCAGTCCGGCGGAGGGCGCGGCGCCGGGCCGGTGCGGGGAGGGGCCGAGCAGGAAGCTGGGCACCACCAGGTCGGTCACGTCCAGGCGGTGGGCGTTGTGCGAGACGTCGTCCCAGCGGCCGAGCCAGCGCCGTACCTCGGAGGGGTCGCGCTCCAGCATGATCTTCGCGGCGACGAGTTCCTTGAGCCCGCTGTGGCCGGTCCGCACCGCCCGCCACACCTCGGCCTCGCCGCCCCGGTGGTGGAACTCCAGGAGCTCGTACTGCTCGGGGTCGAACTCCGGCCCGAACCGGAGCCCGGGCACCCAACGCGACTCGGACACGCATCCCCCGACTGGACCCTGATGGCCTGTTCGCCCTGACCCGGCCTCGGGCCGGTTCCCGCGCGGTGGTTCTCGCACCGCTTCCGCTGCGTCGCCCAGGATAGTGCTCAATTCTGTTCGTCTGTCCGGTGGAGGGCCTATTCTGATGGGCGCCCGAGCAACATCGAAACAGCGTCAAGTCATGATCACACACCACGTGTTGATCATCGAGTGGCGTATTTCCAAGCGCAGGGGGACGGTGCATGGTGCAGCTCGCGGTGCTGCTGATCGTGGTGGCACTGGCCGGTGCGGCAGCCGTCGTACTGGCCCGCCGCCGACGGAGCCTGGACGCCCAGGCCGTGGCCAAGGCGCTGGCCGCGGCCGCCGAACGGCTCGCCGCCGGCAAGGCCCCGCAGGCCCGTCGCCGCTACGCGCGCCTCGCCCAACGGCTCGCCGCCGGCCCCGAGGAACTGCGCCCGCAACGCGGCCTCGCCCTGCTCGGCCAGGCCGAGGCCACCGTCCCCACCGGTGACCAGCAGGCCACCCTCGCCCTGCACCGCGAGGCCTTCCCACTGCTCGCCGACCCGGCCCGGCAACTGCCCCGGTGGAGCCTGCACCGCCTCGCCGAGGAGCGGATATCCGCCCCCGAGGGCGACCTCGGGCCGCTGCTCGCCTTCCTCCGGGCCACCGCCGACGGCGCCGAACCCGGCGAGGAGGCCGCGGCCGCCGCCCGCGCCACGGACTGGCTCCAACGGCTCTGCCGCGACGGCTCCCCCGAGCAGCGCGAGAGCGCCACCACCCGGTCGCTGGCCGCACTGCCCGGCCGGGACTGGCCGGTCCTGGCCCGGTCCGCCCTGCTGTGCGGCACCGACCGCGCCGCCGAGGCCGAGACCCTGCTCGCCGCGTCCGCCCCCGGTGGCAGCGGCGAACTCTGGTTCCGCTGGGGCGCCCAGCTGTTCACCCTGCACCGGGACGAACCCGCCGTCGCCGCCTTCGACGAGGCGCTGCGCCGCGGCCCCGGTGAGCCCTCCCCGTGGGGGCGCGGCCCGGCGCTGCGCACCGAGAGCCTGCTCTTCCGGGGCCTGGCCCGGCAGCGGCTCGGCGCCACCGACGCGGCCTGGTCCGACCTTGCGGCCGCCGCCACCGAGACCCCCGGCGACCCCCGCCCCCGCTACGCCCTCGGCCGGCTCGCCCTGCTGCTCGGCGCCGACGACCAGGCCCGGGACCAGTTCACCGCCGCCCTGACCGTCCAACCCTCCTTCGCCCCGGCCCGGTTCGGCCTCGCCCTGGTGCACGAGCGGGCCGCGCGCCCCGCCGAGGCGGCCGCCGACTACCGCACCGGCCTCGGCCTCGCCCCCGACTGGCGCCCCGCCCGGGTCCGGCTCGGCGCGGCCCTGCTCGCCGCCGGGCAGGCCGCCGAGGCCGCGCCCGTCCTCGGCGCCGAGGCGGACGTCGAGCCGGACTCCCGCTGGTCCCGGATCGCCGCCTTCCACCACGGTCTCGCCCTCGCCCGCACCGACGACCCGGCCGGCGCCCTGGCCCGCTGGGAGCCGCTGCACGACGAGGACCTGCGCGAACGGCAGGCCCTGGCCCGCGACCGGCTCGCCCGCACCCGGCTGGCCGACGACCCGGTGGCCGCCCGGGAGCTCTGGCAGCAGGCCGCCGCCGACCACCCGGCCGCCCCCGGCTACCGGGCCGCGCTGCGCGAGGCCGCCCTGCGCGAGGCCGCGCACCTGCTGATCACCGGCCGCGACCGGCCCGAACCGCGCGAGCGGGCCGCCGCCGCCCTCGACCTCGCCGACACCCTGCCCGGCTCCGTCACCCACCGGCAGGCCCGGCTGCGTGCCGCCCTCGCCCTGGCCGCGGGCTCCACCGAACCGCTGGGCACCCTGCTCGACGCCGCCACCGGGCCGCGCGACCGCTACCACCTGGCCGCCGCCGCCCTGCTGACCGGCCGTCCGGTCCAGACCATCACCCTGCTCGCCCCGCTGGCCCCCGACCCGGCCGGCGACCCGGCCCTCGCCCGGCTGCGGGCGCTGCTCGCCGAACGGGCCGGCAACTGGGCCGCGGCCCTGGACTGGTACCGCCACTTCCTGACCGCCGGCCAGGCCCCCGAACCGCCGCAGCCCCCGCCCACGACGGCCGACTGCGCCGTCTGCCCCGCCCCCGCCACCGGCGCCTGCGCCGGCTGCGGCCGGGAGGCCTGCGCCGCCCACCTGCACCGCCCCGCCGACGGCGCCTCGCCGCGCTGCGTGCGCTGCGCCGGCCCCGCGCTGCGCGCCGTCCTGGACTGCGCCCGCCGGGCCGGGGTGCCCGAGCAGGCCGAACCCGTCCTCGCTGCCTGGGCGCAGGCCCTCGGCGACAGCCCCGCCGCCGCGCCCGTACGGCTGGACCTCGCCCTGCTGCGGGCCGAACTCGGCCGACTGGACGAGGCGTTGGCCGACCTGCCGGCGGACGCCGCCGCCGCGCGCGGCGCCGTCCTGATCCGCCGGGCCGGCGCCGCCCTCGCCGCCGGGGAGCCCGGACGCGCGGCCGGTGACCTGCGCCAGGCCCTCACCCTCGCCCCGGGCCGGCCGCAGGCCGCCGCCGCGCTCGTCCTGCTCGCCGAGCACGAGGCCCACCAGCACGCCGTCGAGGGCCGCCACCGCGAGGCCTGGGACGGCTACCGCGCCCTGCTGCTCAAGGACCCGGCCCACCCCCGGCTGCTGCACGCGCTCGGCCTGGCCGGCTACCGGCTCGCGGTCTCCCTCCAAGCGGGCCCGGAAACCTCGGAAGGCCCGGACGAGCGGATCTGGACCTGGACGCTCGGCTGCCTGGTCGCCGCCCTCCACCAGCCCGACCTGTGGGCGGAGTCCGCCCGGATCACCGGCCGCCCGGCCGACCCGCAGCGGATGTCCACCGCCCGCAGCGCCCTCACCGACCGCCTCCGCGAGGACCTGCGCGCCCTGGACCGGGCCGCCGGCCGCACCGGCGACGAGGTCACCGCCTGGACCCTGCGCCTCGGCATGGAGGCGCACAGCGCCGACGCCTTCGCCCAGGAGGACGTCCGGATCGCCCTGCCCGGCCTCCCCGCCCGGCGCCTCGCCCTCGGCCCCACGCTCGACCGGCTGCTCCGCCAGGAGCCCGAACTCGCCTCCTGGGCCGCCGGGTTCGACGAGGCCGTCCGGGCCTGGCGGCGACCGGAAGCCCCCGCCGGGCACCCGCTGGCCAGGGCCCTCGGCCTGTTCGGCGACCTCGGCCCGCAGCGCTACCTGCTCCTCCAGGGCCGCCAGGCCGCCGCCGTCGGCGCCCTGGACGCGGTGCCCGAGGCCGAACGCGGCACGGGTTGGCGGGACCTGCTCGGCGAGAGCCTGGTCAGCGAGGCCCGCGAGCACCACCGCAACCAGGACTGGCGCGAGGCCCTGGACTGCCTCACCCGCGCCCGGGCCGTGCCCGGCGCCGTCCTGCCCGCCGACGCGCCCGCGATCGCCGCCGAGTCCGGCGTCCGGGCCGCCCGCGCCCTGCTCAAGAGCAGCGACGACGACCAGGCGGGCGCCACCGAACTCCTGGAGAAGGCCCTCGTGCTGGCCCCCGACCACCCCGAGGTGCGCGGCGACCTCGGCGCCACCTACGCCCAGTGGGCCCGCAAGATCAACAACGAGGACAAGGACTACCCCCGCGCCCTGGTCCTGCTGCGCAAGAGCATGGAACTCGCCCCCGGCGACCCGACCGCCGTCCACTTCCTGGAGGCCGCCCTCGGCAACCGGGCCAGCCAGCTCAGCCGCCCCGACGCCCCCGAAGCGGAACTGGAGGAGGCCGCCGACGCGTGGCGGGAGCTGATCGCGCTCAACCCCGACCCGGACCACCGGCTCGGCCTCGCCTTCGTACTGCGCCACCTCTCCCGCATCGCCGCCTTCGCGGACCACCGCGCCCTCGCCGTCGCCCGGATGGCGGAAGCCCTGCGCGCCGACCCGGAATGGGACGGCGACACCGAGCAGGAGGCCCCGCGCCGGGTCGCCGTGATGCTGGCCAACCACATGCTGGACAACCTCCAGAGCAGCCCGTTCACCACCCAGGCCGCCATGCTCCAGAAGGCCCGGTCCTACGACGACTCGGCCGAGATCCGCCGCCTGATGGTCAGCGTCTGGCGCGGCGAGGCCATCGGCCACTACGAGGCCCACCGCTACCCCGACGCGATCCGGCTGCTGGAGGAGGCGCTCGCGCTCTCCCGCACCCCGGAGGACGTCGCCAAGCTGCACGTCGAACTCAGCGTCGTCTACAGCTCCTACGCCGTCAGCCGGGCCAACCTGCGCCAGTTCCGGGAGGCCCGCTCGCTGATCCGCCAGGCCGTCGAGTACAACCCGGACGACCGCGACCTGCGCGCCCTGCAACGGAGGATCGGCGCGCTGCGCTGACGGCAACCGCGGAGCCGCCGCCGTCGTCGTAGCCCATGCGCCCGTTCCCGATCCACAGCAGCAGCCAATTCCTGATCCAAGTCACATCACTGAGTCACCGTCAGCCGTGAGGAGAGAAGCCGCCCGCCATGCCACTGCACGAACCGTCGCCGTACGAGGTCCTGGGCGTTGCGCTCACGGCCGGCGTGCGCGAGATCAACCTCGCCGTCGGCCCGGCGATGAAGGCCGGCCGCTACACCCGCCAGCAGATCCAGGACGCCGCCGCCCTGCTGCGCAACCCCGACCGGCGGCTGGAGCTGGACCTCCAGCGCCCCCTGCCGCCGGAGCCGGTCGACCAGGCCGCCGAACTGCTGGCGCCCGCCCTCGCCGAGCCGCTGCTGGTCGTCGAACGCCCGCCGCTGCCGCCCGCCGCCGCCCTCCTGGTGCTGCACCGGGCCGAGGCGGCGGCCGACTTCGCCGAACCCGCCCCCGGCGGCGCCGACCCCGAACCGCCCGTCCCCGCCCGCTACGCGGCCGACCTGTCCGTGCTGCCGCAGATCGAGGTACCCGAATGACCGACACGCCGACCGCTCCCGCGCCCGCCGGCCACCGGCCACTGGACGTCCCGCAGCGCGCCCTGGAGGTCGACCTCGACCAGGCGTTCAGCCAACTGCTGTTCCGGGCCTCCCTCCTGCAGCGCCTGCGGGCCGAGGAGGCGCAGACCGCCCGGGCCACCCAGCGGGACCTGCTGGGCATCCTGGTCGAGGTGGACGACGCCCTCGCCGCGCTCGGCCTGGACCGGGAGCTGGTGCTGCTCGGGCGCGGTACCGGGATCGAGGCCACCCGCCGGCGGCTGCTCGGCCGCCTCGCCAAGGCCGGGGTGCGCCCGATGCGGCTGGAGGGGCTGGCGGCGGACCCGGCGCTGACCGAGATCGTGGGCAGCGAGCCGCGTCCCGGGGTGGCGCCGGAGACGGTCGTCCGGACGGTGGTCACCGGGTTCTTCTGGGAGGAGGAGGTGCTGCGCCGCGCCCAGGTCGTCGTCGCCGCGGTGCCCGAGCCCGCCCCGGTGGGGGAGCCGGTCCTCGCGGAGGACGTCGAGCGGGCCCTGGAGCCCGCGGCCGCCGAGACCGACGACGTGGGGCCCGGAGCCGCCGAGCCCGAGGACATCGCGCCCACGGAAGCCGGGCCCGACGACGCCGTGCCCACGGAAGCCGAAGGCGCGGACGACGGACCGGAAGCAGCCGCCGCGCCGGTGAACCCCGCCGCCCGGGCCACGGCGGCCCCGCCCCGGGCCCGCCGGAAGGGAACGGCCGCGGGCGGCCGGCGCAAGCGGAAGAAGTAGCCAGGACCACGAGGGGCAAGAGGGGAACGACATGTACCGCACACTCGGCATCGACCTGGGCACCACCAACTCGGTGGTGGCCCACCTGCGCCGGGGCGAGCCGGAGATCATCTTCAACCGGCAGAACCAGGAGGCCACGCCCTCCGTGGTCGGCAGCGGCCGCAAGGGCGAACTGCTGGTCGGCTCCACGGCGCGCAGCCGGGTCGCCATCGACGGCGCCAACGTGATCCGCTCGGTCAAGCGCTTCATGGGCCGCAAGTTCAAGGACCCGCAGGTCCAGGCCGCCCTCAAGGAGGTCGACTACAAGGTCACGGCAGGCACCGACGGCGACGTCAACGTCTGGTTCAACGGCCGCTCCTACACCCCGATCGAGATCTCCGCGATCATCCTGCACCGCCTCAAGGAGGACGCCGAACAGCGCTTCGGCGAGCCCTTCCACCGGGCCGTCATCACCGTCCCCGCGTACTTCGGCGAACGGCAGGTCGCCGCCACCCAGGAGGCGGGCCGGATGGCCGGCCTGCACGTGCTGCGGATCATCAACGAGCCGACCGCCGCCGCGCTCGCCTACGGGATCACCTCCGAGGCAGGAGACGAGGGCCGGACCGTCCTGGTCTACGACCTCGGCGGCGGCACCTTCGACATCTCCATCCTGCTGCTGGTGCCCGGCTCGGTCTCGGTGCTCGGCATCGAGGGCGACAACCTGCTCGGCGGCGACGACTTCGACCGGGCCATCACCACCGCACTGCTGGAGGACATCCGCGAGGAGTACGGCGCGGACTACCAGCCCGACCTGCGGGACCGCCCCAAGATCGCCTCCACGGCCGAGACCATCAAGATCGAGCTCTCCCACCAGGAGGCCTCCGAGGTGATCCTGCCCGGCCTCGGCGCCGGCCAGCTGGTGCTGGAGACGGAGTTCGAACGGGCCCGCTTCGAGGAGCTGATCGAGGCCCGGATCGAGCGCACCATCGAGCTGACCCACAAGGCCATCATGCAGGCCAACCTCACCGTCGGGGACATCGACGAGGTGGTGCTGGTCGGCGGCTCCACCGCGATCCCGCTGGTGGCCCGGCGGCTCGGCGAGGTCTTCGGGCCTCGCCGGATCCGGCGCGGCGTCAACCCGATGCAGTGCGTGGCGCTCGGTGCGGCCGTGCAGTCCGCGCTGGTTGGCGAGGTGGAGTGCCCCGAGTGCCGGGCCCCCGGCGACCTCTCCGCCTCCAACTGCGCCAACTGCGCCACCACGCTGCTCGGCGGGCCCCGGGTCTCCTGCACCGGCTGCCACCTGCCGGTCGACGCCGAGGCCACCGCCTGCCCCAAGTGCGGCCAGGAGCTGGGCGGTTCGGCCGCCGGTGCGGCCATCCCGGCGCAGTCCCAGGCGGCCACCGCCGTGCGCGGCGACAACTGCCCGCGCTGCGGCACCCCCGCCGCCCCCGGCGTCACCGCCTGCGAACTGTGCGGCGAGGCGCTCAACTCCGCCGCACCCGGGCAGACCAAGGTCGCCTCGACCGCCGCCGAGGACGTCGGCCTGCGCTGCGCGGCCTGCGGCGTGGTCAACCCGCCCGGCAGCGAGGTCTGCCAGGGCTGCGGCGAGCTGATGCAGGTCACCAACCCGTTCGACATCACCCCGAAGAACCTCGGCATCGAGCTCAACGACGGCCGGCTGGCCGTCATCATCCCCAAGAACACCAGCTACCCGACCGGTTCGCCGGTCAGCCGCGAGTTCGTGGTCTCCGGCAGCGGCCGCCAGCGGCTGGAGATCGCGGTCTACGAGGGCGAGCACGAGATCGCCCAGCAGAACGAGCTGATCGGCCACCTGACCCTGCGGCTGCCCGCCGGGCTCGGCGGCCGCACCCCGGTGGAGGTGTCCTTCGGCCTCGACCGGGACCGCACCATCACCCTGTCGGTGCGGATCCAGGGCGGCGGCGAGAAGACCGTCAAGCTGGAACGCGTCACCCTCGACCCCGAGCTCAAGGTCCAGGTCGAGGAGCAGCAGCGGCAGATCGAGACCTTCACCGACCGCTGGGGCGGCGAGCTCACCGAGGCCGAGATGCGCGAGGCGCAGCGCCTCATGGACAGCCTGGACGACCTGGCCGCCGGCCAGACCCGCGGCCAGTCGGTGGACGAGGCGCTGGAGCGGGCCCAGCGCCAGCTCAAGGCCCAGCGCTGGGTGCGCGGCTCGGAGGCGTACCTCAGCCTGTTCATCCACTACTGCGAGAAGCACCTCGACCCGAGCGACCTCGACCGGCTGCGGTCGGTGGCCGCCGACCTGCGGCTGCGCCGCGAGGCGGCCGACTGGGAGGGCGCCGTGCGCGCCGCCCAGCGGGCCGACGAGCTGTGCGACTCGCTCGGGCACACCTTCCGGATGCTCACCATGTGCAACGTCTACGTCAACCAGAACATGGTCTCGCCGGCGCTGGCCCAGCGGATCATGGCCGAGCTGCGCGGGCTGGACGAGGCGGTGGAGTCGGCCAACATGGAGGCCGCCAACCAGCACAGCTCGGCGCTGCTGGCGCTGTACGCGCAGGCGCAGCGGGAGCTGGGCAGCGAGCCGCTCGCGGAGTCGCTCGGCCCGGTCCGTCCGGAGGAGGCCGGTCCGCGATGAACCCCGACGTGACTCCGTCCGAGGTACCTCCGTCCGGGGTGTCCCTGTCCGCGCCGTCCCCGGCCGACGTGCACCCGATCGGCGGGCCGGCTGCCGAGGTTCCGCCGATCGAGGTGCTCTGCCCGCAGTGCGCCGTCCCGGCGGACCCGCAGGGCCTGCGCTGCCCGTCCTGCCGGGAGGATCTCGGCGTGCTGTTCAGGCTGCGTTACGCCGCTCGGATCGACTACAACCGGGCGCTGGCGGCGTTGGCGGCAGGTGACAGGGCGTTCGCGCTCGGACTGCTGCACCGCGCGGTGGCGGCCGAACCGGGGCTCGAACCGGCCCGGGACCTGCTGGAATCGGTGCGCGCGGCCGGGTCCGCGGGGCCGGTGCCGGGGGAGCGGGAGGGCGACACGCCCTCTGAGTGACCAATTCGGCCGTTCTCGGCCTGCCATCGAGTTCGATCGGTGCGAGTGTGTTCGTCACATGGATGTTCGCTGCCCTCACAAGGAGTGACGCAATGCGTATTCGTACCACCCTCGCCGCCACCGCCCTCGCCGCCGTGGCCGTCCTGGCCGGTGCCGGCACCGCCGCCGCGGGCGACGCGACCGCGAACGGTGTCGCGTTCGGTTCCCCCGGTGTGCTCTCCGGCAACCAGATCCAGATCCCGATCAACCTCGAGGCCAACGTCTGCGGCAACTCGATCGGCATCATCAGCATCCTCAACCCGGCCTTCGGCAACACCTGCGTCAACGCCTGACCCGACTGCTGGGGCCGCCCGTCGAACCCGACGGGCGGCCCCAGCATCGTGTCCGCACCCCCGTTCGGGGGTGGTGGCGCGGGCGCGCGGTGGAGACCATGGGGGCCGACCCGCACGCGCCCACCCAGGAGCCAGAACGTGCCGACCACGCCGACCCCGCGCAGCTACGCCTCCGGCACCTCGGACGTGCCGCTGCTCGGCGACACCATCGGGGAGAACCTCGACCGCGCGGTGCGCGCCTTCCCCGAGCGGGACGCCCTGATCGACCGGGCCACCGCCCGCCGCTGGACGTACGCCGAACTCGCCGCCGACGTCGACGCGTTGGCCATGGGCCTGCTCGACCTCGGCATCGCCAAGGGCGACCGGATCGGCATCTGGGCGCCCAACTGCGCCGAGTGGACGCTCACCCAGTACGCCACCGCCAAGCTCGGCGCGATCCTGGTCACCATCAACCCGGCGTACCGCTCGCACGAGTTGGCGTACGTGCTGAACCAGGCCGGGATCCGCCTGCTGGTCGCGGCCGAGCGCTTCAAGACCTCCGACTACGCCGGAATGATCGAGGAAGTGCGGCCCGGGTGCCCCGAGTTGGAGCGCAGGGTGCTGATCGGCGGCGCCGACTGGGACGCCCTGCTCGCCGCCGGGCGCCGCGCCGACCCCGGCCTACTCGCGCAGCGGCAGCGGGAGTTGGCGCCGGACGACCCGATCAACATCCAGTACACCTCCGGGACCACCGGCTCCCCCAAGGGCGCGACCCTGTCGCACCACAACATCCTCAACAACGGCTACTTCGTCGGGGAACTGCTCGACTACACCGAGCAGGACCGGATCTGCGTCCCGGTGCCGTTCTACCACTGCTTCGGCATGGTGATGGCGAACCTCGCGGCCGTCTCCCACGGCGCCTGCACGGTGATCCCCGCACCCTCCTTCGACCCGGGCGCCACCCTGGCCGCCGTCGCCGCCGAGCGCTGCACCTCGCTGTACGGGGTGCCCACCATGTTCATCGCCGAACTCGCCGACCCGGACTTCGCGCGCCACGACCTGAGCAGCCTGCGCACCGGCATCATGGCGGGCTCCCCCTGCCCGGCCGAGGTGATGAAGGACGTCATCGGCCGGATGGGCATGGCCGAGGTCGCCATCTGCTACGGCATGACCGAGACCTCGCCCGTCTCCACCCAGACCCGCGCCGACGACACGGTCGACCGCCGGGTCTCCACCGTCGGCCGGGTCGGCCCGCACCTGGAGGTCAAGGTCGTCGACCCGGCCACCGGCCGGACCGTCCCGCGCGGCGAGCCCGGTGAACTCTGCACCCGCGGCTACTCCGTCATGCTCGGCTACTGGGGTGAGCCCGAGCGCACCGCCGAGGCCGTCGACGCCGCCCGCTGGATGCACACCGGCGACCTCGCCGTCATGGACGAGGACGGCTACCTCGCCATCACCGGCCGGATCAAGGACATGGTCATCCGTGGCGGCGAGAACCTGTACCCGCGCGAGATCGAGGAGTTCCTGTACACCCACCCCGACGTCCTCGACGTCCAGGTCGTCGGCGTGCCCGACGCCCGGTACGGCGAGGAGCTGATGGCGTGGATCCGCATGCGCGCGGGAGCCGAGCCGCTCACCGCCGACACCGTCCGCGCCTACTGTGCCGGCCGGCTCTCCCACGTCAAGATCCCGCGGTACGTGCACGTGGTCGAGGAGTTCCCGATGACCGTCACCGGCAAGGTCCGCAAGGTCGAGATGCGGGCGGAGGCCGTGCGCCTGCTCGGCCTCTGACCCGACCCGCAACCGGCCGCCGGACCGCCCGTACACGCCGAACGGCCCCGGGCCGGCGGTTCCTCCGCCGGCCCGGGGCCGTTCGTCCTGCGGCTGCCTCTCCTGCGGCTACCGGGCGCCCCAGGCCTGGTCGGTGGGGACGACCTCGCGGCCGAGCGGCATGAGGGAGATCGGGATCATCTTGAGGTTCGCCCAGCCGAACGGGATGCCGATGATCGACAGGAACAGCGGGATGCTGGTCACCAGGTGCGCGATCGCCAGCCACCAGCCCGCGAAGATCAGCCAGATGACGTTCCCGACGCAGGACGCCGCCCCGGCACCCGGCTTCTCCACGGTCGTCCGTCCGAACGGCCACAGTATGAACCCGGCGATCCGGAAGGACGCGACGCCGAACGGGATGGTCACGATCAGCACGCAGCAGATGATTCCGGCGACGGTATAGGCAATGGCCATCCAGATACCGCAGAAGATCAGCCAAATGACATTGAGGACGAACTCGATCACCTTCATGGCCGACACCTTCTCACGGCTGCTGCTCGGGGTTCCACGATCCAGCCATGCCCGCCCCCGGGCGCGTCTACGCCCTTAGGGGACGTTCCTCGGGGTTAGTTCCGGGGTCGGCGCGGGCGGCCTGCCCCGGCTCGGCCGGAGGGTGCGACTCGGGATACCCTGTGGGGGTAACTGGTGGCGGGATCGGTCGGGAGGTGGACGATGGCGGAGCCGCGTCCGGCCGTCCCCCGGGCCCTGCGCCTGCTGCTCCTCGCGGCGCTCCTGCTCGGCATCGTGACGATGCACACGCTCGGCCATCCGGCCGCCGGCGGGCACGGGGTGGAGCACGGGACGGACCACGGGCCGACGCGGCACGCCGTGAGCGCCGCTCACCCGGCGGGCGCCGGGGAGACGGTGCACACCGCCGCGGCCGACGGCATGGATCCGATGACGGTGTGTCTGGCCGTGCTCGCGGGCTGGACGTTGCTGCTCCTCGTCGCCGGCCCGCTGCTGCGGCACAGCGGCGACGCCGCCGCCGAGGTGAGGGCCCGGCTGCTGCGGGCCGTCCGCGCGCTGCCGCCGCCCGGAGGCGGGCGGATCCTCCTCGCCCGGTTGTCGGTGCTGCGTCAGTAGGCGTACGCCGGCCGCCCCGGGTCCGCGCTCCGGCGCGGGCGGGACGGCCGTCGCGACGTCCTGCTCACCCACACCCACCGCACGAGGTGCACTCCGTCATGCGCACACCCACCCGTCGTACCGTGCTCGGCGCGGCGCTCGCCGCCGCCGGCACCGGTCTGCTCGCCGCCTGTTCCGCCGATCCGATGAAGGGCATGGACCACGGGGGCGCCGCCCCCACCACCCCGGGCGGCTTCGTCGCCCCCGGCGGCCCCGAGGTCGCCGCCGCCGAGGCGCGGCGCGGGCCCGGGCCGGAGCGCAGGGTCGCGCTCACCGCCACCGAGACGACGCTCGACCTGGGCGGCCGCACCGTCCGCAGCTGGGCGTACGGCGACCGCCTGCCCGGCCAGGAGGTGCGCGCCACGGTCGGCGAGACGCTCGCCGTCAGTCTCGCCAACCACCTTCCGCAGCCCACCTCGTTGCACTGGCACGGCCTCGCGCTGCGCAACGACATGGACGGCGTGCCCGGGCTCACCCAGGACGCGGTGCGGGCGGGCGCCGGCGCCGAGTACCGCTTCGCGCTCGCCCACCCGGGGACGTACTGGTTCCACCCGCATTCCGGTGTTCAGCAGGACCGCGGCCTGTACGCGCCGCTGATCGTCGAGGACCCGAAGGAGCCGCTGCGCTACGACAAGGAGTGGGTCGTCGTCCTGGACGACTGGGTGGACGGGGTCGACGGCAGCACCCCGGACGCCGTGCTCGCCGAACTCGCCCGGGGCATGGGCGGGATGGACCACGCGGGAATGGACCACTCGGCGATGGGCGGCCACGACATGGCCGCCATGGGCGGCACTCCGACCGGCGCCCCGAGCACCGCCCCGCCCGCCGCCGGCCCGTCCCGGATGCTGATGGGGGCCCGCAGCGCGCTGCTCGGCGGCGACGCGGGTGACGTCGGCTACCCGTTCCACCTGGTCAACGGCCGGCTCGCCACCGCGCCCGAGACCTTCACCGCCAAGCCCGGCGACCGGGTCCGGATCCGGCTGATCAACGCGGGCGGCGACACCGCCTACCGGGTCGCGCTGGGCGGCCACGAGCTGACCGTCACCCACACCGACGGCTTCCCGGTCGAGCCGGCCACCACCCAGGCGCTGCTGCTCGGCATGGGCGAGCGCTACGACGTGCTGGTGACCGTCCAGGACGGCGTGTTCCCGCTGACCGCGCTCGCCGAGGGTAAGAACGCCTCCGCACTCGCCCTGCTGCGCACCGGCGGCGGCGCCGCGCCGGACGCCTCGGTGCGCCCGGCGGAGCTGGACGGCAGGCTGCTCGGCGCGGCACAGCTCAAGGCCGACCCGAGCGTGCGGCTGCCCGCCAGGGCGCCGGACCGGACGGTGCGGCTGGAGCTCACCGGCGGCATGGCGAAGGCCGACTGGGCGTTCAACGGCCGCCGGTACGACCCGGCGCAGCGCTACCCGGTGGCGGCGGGGGAGCGGGTGCGGCTGGAGTTCCGCAACACCACGAGCATGTGGCACCCCGTCCACCTGCACGGCCACACCTTCGCGCTGCCCGGTGACGGGCCCCGCAAGGACACCGCGATCGTGCTGCCGGGCGCGACGCTCGCCGTCGACTTCGACGCCGACAACCCGGGCCTGTGGATGGTGCACTGCCACAACGTCTACCACGCGGAGACGGGCATGATGACCGTCCTCGGCTACCGGGCCTGACCTTCGCGGCACGCGGCGCCGGGGCGGGGGAGCGGCCCTGCCCCGGCGCCGACCTGCCGTCGGTCGGAGCCCCGTCGCGGGCGCACTGTCACCGGCCGCACCACCGGCCGCACCACCGGTCGCACCACCCGCCGCGACCTGCGGAGCAATGACGTTTTCTTAACGCGGGGCGATGACGTGTCCTTAACGCCGGTCGCATAGCCTGTCGCACTGCCGTCGCCCGACGGCGCTTTTACGGGGTCTTTAACAAGAGGTGCAAGGTGGTTTCGTCGGGTTCGACGGAGGCGGCGACGGCGGAACCGTCGTCGGCGCGAATACGGTTGCGCGGCTGGCTGCTGGAGGGCGTGTCGGCGGACAGGCCGGCCACCGGGGAAGCCGGCCAGGACGGTTCGCAGGGCGGCGCGCAGGCGGGGGACTCCGGCGCGCACAAGGGCCAGCGCTGGTGGCGGGTGATGTGCCTGACCGGCCTGGACTACTTCTCCACGCTCGGCTACCAGCCGGGCATCGCCGCCCTGGCCGCGGGCGTGCTGTCGCCGATCGCGACGATCGTGCTGGTGATCGTGACCCTGCTCGGCGCGCTGCCGGTCTACCGGCGGGTCGCGCAGGAGAGCCCGCGCGGCGAGGGCTCGATCGCCATGCTGGAGCGGCTGTTGTCGTTCTGGAAGGGCAAGCTGTTCGTCCTGGCGCTGCTCGGTTTCGCGGCGACGGACTTCCTCATCACGATCACCCTGTCGGCCGCCGACGCGAGCGCGCACCTGGTGGAGAACCCGCACCTGACCAGCGTCCTCGGCGGCAAGCAGGTGCTGATCACGCTGATCCTGGTCGCGCTGCTCGGCGCGGTGTTCCTGAAGGGCTTCAGCGAGGCGATCGGCCTGGCGGTGGCCCTGGTCGGGGTCTACCTGGCGCTGAACGTGGTCGTGGTGGCCGTCGGCATCTGGAAGATCATCGAGGCGCCGCACGTGGTCACGGACTGGACCACTGCGCTGACCGCCCAGCACGGCAACCCGGTGATCATGGTGGGTGTGGCGCTGGTGGTCTTCCCGAAGCTGGCGCTCGGCCTGTCCGGCTTCGAGACCGGCGTCGCCGTGATGCCGCACATCGAGGGCGACCCGGACGACACCGAGGAGAAGCCGACCGGCCGGATCCGCGGCACCCGCAAGCTGCTCACCACGGCCGCCGTGATCATGAGCTGCTTCCTGATCACCACCAGCTTCATCACCACCCTGCTGATCCCGGCCGACCAGTTCAAGCCCGGCGGCGACGCGAACGGCCGCGCCCTCGCCTACCTGGCCCACGAGTACCTGGGCGGCACCTTCGGCAGCGTCTACGACCTGTCCACGATCGCCATCCTCTGGTTCGCCGGCGCCTCCGCCATGGCGGGCATGCTCAACCTGCTGCCGCGCTACCTGCCCCGCTACGGCATGGCCCCGCACTGGGCCCGCGCGGTGCGGCCGATGGTGATCGTGCTGACCCTGATCGGCTTCCTGGTCACCTGGCTGTTCGACGCCAACGTGGACGCCCAGGGCGGCGCGTACGCGACCGGCGTGCTGGTGCTGATCAGCTCGGCCGCCATCGCCGTCACCATCGCCGCGTACAAGGCGAAGCAGCGGGGCTGGACCACCGCCTTCGCGATCATCGCGGCGATCTTCCTGTACACCACCGTGCTGAACTGCCTGGAGCGGCCGGACGGTCTGAAGATCGGCGCCTGCTTCATCGCCGGCATCATCCTGGTCTCGCTGCTCTCCCGGCTGCGCCGGGCCTTCGAGCTGCGCGTCACCGATGTGGTGCTGGACGACGTGGCGGAACGTTTCGTCAGGGACTACGCGCACCGCCCGCTGCGGCTGATCGCCAACGAGCCGACCCACCGCGACGTCGCCGAGTACCGCGACAAGATCCGCCAGATCCGCGCCGACAACGACATCCCCGGTGAGGACGACCTGGTCTTCGTCGAGGTGACCGTCCGGGACGCCTCCGACTTCGAGACTGTGCTGACCGTGAGCGGCGAGGTGCTGCACGGCCGCTACCGGGTGCTGACGCTGGAGAGCTCCAGCATCCCGAACGCGATCGCCGCGCTGGCCCTCACCATCCGGGACCGCACCGGGCAGCAGCCGCACCTCTACTTCGAGTGGACCGAGGGCAACCCCTTCGCCCAGTTCCTGCGGTTCTTCCTGTTCGGCCAGGGCGAGGTGGCCCCGGTCACCCGCGAGGTGCTGCGCGAGGCCGAACCCGACCGCAGCCGCCGCCCGCGCGTCCACGTCGGCTGACGCTCCGCCGCACGACGTCGTCGGCCCGCCCGGTCCTGTGCGACCGGGCGGGCCGACTGCTGTGCGGGGGCCGGGTTCAGGACGGCAGGCGCAGCGCGGTGCCCGGCTGGATGAGGTCCGGGTCGTCGCCGACGGCGTCGCGGTTGAGCGCGTAGAGGGCCGGCCAGCCGCCGGGCACGCGCAGGGTCTCGGCGATGTCGCCCAGGGTGTCGCCCTCGCGGACCGTCCACCCGCCGTCGCCGGCCTCGGTGCCGGCGCCGTCAGCGGCGGGCCTGGGCGCGTGCGCGGGTGCGGGTGCGGGTGGCGGGGGAAGGGCGGCGCCGCGCTCGCGGTCGTGGCCGCGGGTGGCGCGGGCGCCGCAGGCGGGCCAGGGGGCGAGGCCGCGCCTCCCGGCGAGGTTCTGGGCCACCGCGATCTGCTCCTCGCGGCTGGCGAGGTCGGCGCGCGGGGCGTAGGCGAGGCCGCCGTTCTCGCGCCAGGTGGGGTTGTCGAACTGGAGGCCGCCGAAGTAGCCGTTGCCGCTGTTGGTGTGCCAGTTGCCGCTGCTCTCGCAGGCCGCCACGCTCTCCCAGTCGTACCTCCCTCCGTCGAACCCCCGGCCGGGGTCGCTGCCCGGGGGAGCGGCCTGGGCCGCGGGAGCGGTGAGGGCCACGGCGAGCACGCACAGGGCGGCGGGGACGAGGCGGCGAAGACGAACGGTGGGAGGCATCGGCGGCTCTCAGATTCGGGAACAGGGCGTGCACCGTCCGGAGGCGGCGCACACCAACCGACGCACGCCGGGTGGGGCGCGCCGCCGCCGACACGTCCGGCAAGTCACCCGCTCGGCCGCCCCGGACCACCCCGTCGGCCCGCGGCCATCCGGCCCCGCCCGGCGTCCCGGAACCGTAAGGACCGGCGCCGCCGCGCGGACCCTAGAGTGGCCGGGACGCCTCCCCGAGGAAGGGTTAAGAACGATGACGATCGATCAGGGAACCGGTGGCCCGCGCGCCGAACTGGGCGTGATCGGCGGCTCAGGGCTCTACGCGCTGCTCGACGACGTGACCGAACTGCGCGTCGACACGCCGTACGGGCCGCCCAGCGACGCGCTGTTCCTGGGCGAGGTGGCCGGCCGCCGGGTCGCCTTCCTCCCCCGGCACGGGCGCGGCCACGGCCTGCCGCCGCACCGGATCGACTACCGGGCCAACCTGTGGGCGCTGCACTCCCTGGGCGTGCGCCAGGTGCTCGGACCGTGCGCCGTCGGCGGGCTGCGCCCGGAGTACGGGCCCGGCACGCTGCTGGTGCCCGACCAGTTCGTCGACCGCACCTCCGGCCGGGTGCAGACCTACTACGACGGCCTGCCGCTGCCCGGCGGGGCGGTGCCCGAGGTGGTGCACGTCTCGATGGCCGACCCGTACTGCCCGGACGGGCGGCGCGCCGCCCTGGACGCCGCCCGGGACGCGGCCTGGGAGCCGGTGGACGGCGGCACCCTGGTGGTGATCGAGGGTCCGCGCTTCTCCACCCGCGCCGAGTCCCGCTGGTTCAC
This sequence comes from Kitasatospora sp. NPDC057940, assembly GCF_042887425.1. Classification (NCBI taxonomy): domain Bacteria; kingdom Bacillati; phylum Actinomycetota; class Actinomycetes; order Kitasatosporales; family Streptomycetaceae; genus Kitasatospora; species Kitasatospora sp. NPDC057940. Next base: position 404,454 of record NZ_JBHVPH010000005.1, on the reverse strand, counting down.
CGCGAACGGCTGGTCGGTGGTCGGCATGACCGGCCACCCGGAGGCCGTCCTCGCCCGCGAACTCGGCCTCTGCTACACCTCGTTGGCGCTGGTCACCGACCTCGACGCGGGCGTGGAGAGCGGCGAGGGCGTCACCCACGCCGAGGTGCTGGAGGTCTTCGCCGGAAACGTCGACCGGCTGCGCACGGTGCTGTTCAAGGCGCTGGAGAGCCTGCCCGCCGTCCGGGACTGCGTCTGCTCGCACGCCCTGGACGGGCTCACGACGGGTCTGCCGGGCGTCTGACCCGCGGGCGCCGCCGCCACCACCGGACGAGTGCGAACAGCAGCACCGGCCCGGCGGTGGCGGCCAGCACCAGCAGCCAGTTGCGCAGGTACGGCAGCGGCAGGAGGGAGGAGTTGCCGTGGTTCTCGCCGTCCCGCAGCACCGCCGGCAGCCCGATCGCGCTCACCGCCGCCGCGACGACCAGCCAGCCGCGCAGCGCCCAGTCGCGCGCCAGCCGCGCGCCGACCAGGCAGAGCAGCGGCACCCACAGCCCGTCGTGCAGCAGCACCCCGCCCACGGCCCAGACCAGCACGTCGAGCGGGGCGGTGATGTAGGAGTCGGTGAGCAGGCCCGACAGGCCGAAGCCGATCAGGGCGAGCCCGCCGAGCAGCAGTACCGCGCGCAGCCACCGGGGCATCAGATCACCTCCAGGCGCGCGACCCACTTGGTCTGCAGCACCCCCGGCCGGTTGGGCGCGATGATCCGCGCCGGGAAGCCGTGGTCCGCCGTCAGCACCTCGCCGTTGATTCGCAGCGCGAGCAGGGTGAGCGGGTCGACGGCGTACTCGGCGGGCATCCGCATCTCCCGGTACGGGCCGTCCGCCTCCAGCGAGGTGACCAGCAGGCCCGAGCCGGCCGGGGCGCCCGCCCGGACCAGCAGATCGGCCACCCGCACCCCGGTCCAGCGCGCCGAGAAGCTCCACCCCTCCACGCAGGCGATCGGCAAGTGCACGTCGTACTGCGGGAGTTGGTTCAGCTCGGCGAGGGAGAGCCGGTACGGCTGCGGGCCGTCCACCCGGAGCCGCCAGTCGGCCGGCACGGTGACCGTCCCGGCCTGCGCGGCGGTCCGGTTGACCGGCAGCCCCTGCGGGCCCAGGTCGGGGCGGCGCGGGGCCAGCAGGACCAGCCGGCGCAGGAAGGGGACGGTCTGCCCGGCCGTGGTGAGCGTGACCACGCCCGCCGCGGCCGTCACGGCGGCGAGGAACGCCCGCCGCTGCGGCAGCCCCGCCGCCGGGCGGCGCCAGTGCCGTCCGATCAGCGGCCCCTTGGCCGCGAGGTGGACGAACAGGCCGCCGGTGGCCAGCCAGGCCACCCAGAAGTGCGTCTGGCGGAACGGGAACGGCCACGGATACCACTGCAGGGTGTCGAACAGCCCGGTGACCAGCTCCAGCAGCATCGCCGCGACCAGCACGAAGATCCCCAGCCGCTCCAGCGCGTGCGCCACGCCGCGCACCGGCGGCCACGCGAACAGCTGCGGGTAGACCGTCCACAGCTTCGCCCCCAGCAACGGGACGGCCGCCAGGCCGCTGATCACGTGCAGCCCCTGGGTCACCCGGTAGCCGTTCACCGGGCGGCTCAGCAGATACGGCGTCAGCCAGCCGGGCGGGTCCTGGAGGGCGTGGCTGACCAGCCCGGTCAGGAAGCACACCAGCAGCGCGGCGCCCAGCCAGCGGCCGATCACCACGGCGGTGCGCGGCTCGTGCAGCGCCGAGCGGAATCGCGGAAGGAGGTTCGGAGTCACCCGTCCATGGAACCGTCGGGCCCCGGTTTCGCGGCGGTACGACGTGCTTACGGAATCCGAACGGCGCCACGCCGCTGCGGTCGCGCGCCGCCGCCCGGTGGCAGGGTGGGCGCGTGCCCACCCGCCTCCCGCTCACCCGCCCCCGGCCCGCCCGCGTGCTGCCCTGTCTGCTCGCGCTGGCCGCCCTGACCGCCGCGCTCGCCCTCACCGTCACCGGCGGCGGCACGCTCGGCCACCGCGCACCGCTGTACGCCTGGTACACCGTCGACGCCGCCCTGTACGCGCTCGCCCTGCTGGCGCTGCGCCGGGTGGGCGGCCGTCAGGTCGTGCCGCTGGTCCTGGCCGGGAGCGTCGCCGTCGCCGCCGTCGGCCTGCTCGCCCCGCCGCGCACCAGCGACGACGCCTACCGCTACGTCTGGGACGGCCGCGTCCAGGCCGCCGGCACCTCGCCGTACGCGCACACCCCGGACGACCCGGCGCTCGCCCGGCTGCGCACCCCCGACCTGTGGCCCGCCGGCGGCGCCTGCGACGGCTGGGACGAGCGGCGCACCGCCGCCGGCGACTGCACCCGCATCAACCGGCCCGCCGTGCACACCATCTACCCGCCGGTCGCGGAGGCCTGGTTCCTCGCCCTGCACCCCCTCGGGGGAGGGGTGCGCGGGATGCAGGCCGCCGGCGCCCTGCTCGCGGTGGCGACCACGGGGGCGCTGCTGGTGATCGGGCGGGGCAGCCGGCGGGCCGCGCTGTGGGGGTGGTGCCCCGGTGTGGCGGTGTGGTCGGTCAACGACGCGCACGTGGACACCCTCGGGGCGCTGCTGCTGGTCGTGGGCCTCGGCTACGCGGCCCGGCGGAAGGCGACGCGGGCCGGCGCGCTGCTCGGCGCGGCCGTGGCGGTCAAGCTGATCCCCGCACTGGCCCTGCCGGGCGCACTGGCCCGCCGACGCCCGCGCGAGAGCGCCCTGCTGCTGGGCGCCTCGCTCGGCGCGTTCGCCCTGGCCTACCTGCCCTACCTCGCCGCCTCCGGCACCGGCGTGCTCGGCTACCTGCCCGGCTACCTGAAGGAGGAGGGGTACGAGCAGGGGCACCTCGACCGCTTCGGCCTGCTCGCCCTCCTCCTGCCGGACGCCCTGCTGCCGTGGGCCGCCGGGGCGGTCCTGGCCGCCGTCGCCCTGTGGGTGCTCCGGCGCGGCGACCCGGACCGCCCCTGGGACGGCGCCCTGTTCGTCACCGGCACGGCCCTGCTCCTCGCCGCGCCCGCCTACCCCTGGTACGGCCTGCTGGTGGTGGCCCTGGTCGGCCTCACCGGCCGCTGGGAGTGGCTCGCCGTCCCCGCCGCCGGGCAGTACCTCTATCTGACGGGCGGGGTCGAGGCCCAACAGGCCGCCTACAGCGCCGCGTTGGCGTGCGTCGTGGTCGGCGCCCTGCGGCGCGGGAGAACGGCCGCCGCCCTCAGTGGGGCTCCAGCCCCTGGAGCATCTCCGGCAGGTCCCGGCTGTGCAGCACCCCGAGGGACCTCGTCGCCCGGGTGAGGGCGACGTAGAGGTCGTTCACGCCGTGGGCGTGCGCCGCGAGGATCTCGGCGGGCTCCACGACCAGGACGGCGTCGAACTCAAGTCCCTTGGACTGTCCGGCCGTCAGCAGGACGGCCGGCGAATCCAGCGACGCCGGACCGTCGTTGACGCAGACGCCCGCCAACCCGGCGATCCCGTCGAGCAGTTCGGCCGGGGCGTCCGGGGCGTGGATGACCGCCAGCCGGCCGCCGTCCAGCGCCGCGAGCTCCCGCTCGACGGCGCCGCGCAGCGCCGCCGCCCGGTCGTCCGCGGGGATCCGCAGGCTCCACGGGCGGGTTCCGCCGCTGCGCACCGCGGTGGGGGCGCCGAGCGAGGGGTCGAGCGCCCGCAGGACGCCCTCGGTGACCTGCATGATCTCGGCCGGGGTGCGGTAGTTGATGGTGAGTTCCACCGTGCGCCAGCGCCCCGCCGTGTACGTGTCGAGGGCCTGGCCCCAGGAGCTCAGCCCGGCCGGCGCGCCGGTCTGCGCCAGGTCGCCGACGATCGTCATGGAACGGCCGGGGCAGCGGCGGGCCAGCATCCGCCAGGCCATCGGGGACAGCTCCTGGGCCTCGTCCACGATCACGTGCCCGTAGCCCCAGGTCCGGTCCTCGGCCGCGCGCTCGGCCAGCGGCCGGAGCGACTCCTCGCCGCGGTACTGGCGGGCCAGCATCTTCGCGTCCATCTCGACCAGCCCCACGCCGAAGTCGTCGAGGACGATCTTGGCGAACTCCAGCTCCGCCGCCTCGGCGGCGGCCTCGGCGCGCCGGGCGACGGCGGCGCCCGGAAGCGGGCCGAGCAGTTCGGCGACCTCGTCGAGCAGCGGTACGTCGTCGGTGGTCCAGGTTGTGGCGGCCTCCGCGGCTGTCACGGCCTCCTCGCCTTCCTCACCCTCCTCGGTGGCCTCGGCGCCGGACTCCCGCTCCGGGCCCGGCAGTTCGCGCAGCAGTGCGGCGCGTTCGGCCTCGGTGAAGTCCGGCATGGCGCTCGCCAGCAGCTCCGGGGAGCCGAACAGGCTCGTGAGCACCTGCTCCGGGTTCAGCAGCGGCCACAGCTTCTGCGCCACGGCCTGGAACTCGGGCTCGTTGACGAGCGCGTCGGCGAGGTCCGCCACGGCGTCCAGGCTCATCTCCCCGCCCTGGTCCCGGGCGATCCGCAGGGCCAGCTCCGAGGAGAGCCGCTCCACCAGGTCGGCCCGGGCCGCGTTGTGCGGCCGACCGCTCCGGTGCGCGGCGGCGTGGGCCCGCTCGCAGAGCGCCCGGCCGATCCGGAGCTGCAGGTTGAAGGGCGAGGTCCTGCCCACGGTGATGGTCCACGACTCCTCGGGCAGCTGCCGCAGGCCCTCCAGCGCGGCGGCGAGGACCTGGGCCATCCGGGCGTCGCCCTTGACGGCGGCCGCCTCGGGCGTCTCGGTGCCGGTCCCCGTCACCCCCGGGTAGAGCGTGCCGATGCTGCTCAGCACGACCTCGCTCTCGCCGAGCGCGGGAAGCACCTCGTCGATGTAGCGCAGGAACGTCGTGTTCGGCCCGATGACCAGCACACCGTGCTTGGCCAGCCGGTCGCGGTGGGTGTAGAGCAGGTACGCGGCGCGGTGCAGGGCGACGACGGTCTTGCCGGTGCCCGGGCCGCCCTGCACGACCAGGACGCCGCCGAGCGCGTCGCGGATGACGCGGTCCTGCTCGGCCTGGATGGTGGAGACGATGTCGCCCATCCGCCCCGTCCGGGCCGCCGTCAGCGAGGCGAGCAGGGCGCCCTCCCCGCTGAGCTCGGCGTTGCTGCGGCCCGCGTGGGCGCCCACGCCGAAGGCGTCGTCGTCGAAGTCGACGACCGTCCGGCCCTTGGTCCGCAGGTGCCGCCGCGCCACCACACCGCCCGGCGCGGCGGGCGTCGCCCGGTAGAACGGCTCCGCGGCCGCCGCCCGCCAGTCGGTGAGCAGCGGCTCGTGGTCGTCGTCCGACAGGGCGATCCGGCCGATGTACTGCCGCTCGCCGTCGGCGTCGTCGATCCGGCCGAAGCACAGCCCGTACTCGGCGGCGTGCAGCGCCGCCAGCCGCCGGGTGTGGTGGATCTCCATGGTGTCGCGCTCCAGGAGGGCCTGGATCGTCCCGCCCTTGTCCTGGAGGTGGACCTCGCGCAGCCGGGCGGCCGCGAGCGCGCGCTGGGCTTCGAGGCGTTCGTACAGCCTGCCGACGTACGCGTTCTCCGTCCGCAGTTCGCCGGCCCGCCAGTCGTCGGCGGGTGAATTCGGTTCGGACGAGGAGGATTTGGGCGAGGAGGATTTGGGCGAGGAGGATTCACATGAGGAGGATGAGGAGGGCGAGATGGGGGACAAACCTGGCTCCAGGTGTTCTGAGCTCTTCGATTCCTCGGGCTGTCGGCCGGGAAATCGGGGGTGGCGGCGGGTGGAATTATCCGGCACGCCTCAGCGGCCGGACGCGTCGAGCAGCAGTCGTGCGGCCAGCGCCGCGCCGTCGGTGCGGATCACGGTGGCCACGGCGGTCGCCCACACCCGGGTCTCCGGGGCGAGGGCCGTCCTGAGCGCGGCCGACAGGGACTCGGTGGTCGGGGTCGGCCCGTCGAGTGCCACGCCGATGCCCAGCTGGGCCACCCGGCCGGCCCAGTAGGGCTGGTCCGCGGTCTGCGGGACGACGACCTGGGGCGCGCCGGCCCGGGTGGCCGTCGTCGTGGTGCCCGCCCCGCCGTGGTGCACGACGGCGGCCACCCGGCCGAACAGCGCCTGCTGGTTGACCTCGCCGACGACGTAGCAGTCGCCCCGGTCGTCGACCGGGGCCAGGCCGGCCCAGCCGCGGGCCACGACCGCGCGGCGGCCCTGCGCGCGGACCGCCTCGACGGCCACCTGGGCGGCGTCCTCGGAGGCGAGCATCGGCATGCTGCCGAAGCCCACGTACACCGGCGGTGCGCCGGCGGCCAGGAAGGCCTCCAACCCGGCCGGCAGCGGGCGTCGGTCCGGCAGGATCCACGCGCCGGTCTGCACGACGTCCAGGTCCGCGGACTCCTGCCACGGGTCGAGGACCGGGTCGGTCGCCAGCCACGGCCGGTCGCCGATGACGTAGTCGCGGACGTCGTCCACCGGCGGCAGGCCGATCGACGCCCGGTTGGTGTTGAGCGCCGCGCCGAACAGCGCGTTGATGCTCTCGGCGTCCAGGCCCCACAGGACCCGGTTGTCGGTCACCTCCGGCGGGAACGGCCGGCCCGGGTACGCCAGCGGCGGGCGGCCCGGCGAGGGCAGGGTGAGCTGCTGGAAGGTCACCGACACGGAGCGGATGCCCAGCTTCTCGGCCACCGACAGCGCGCCCGCCGCGGCCGGCAGCATGCCGGTGGCCACCAGCACGTCGCAGCCCTCGGCCGCCGCCGTGACCGCCTCCAGCTGCCCGGCGATCACCGCGGCCGCGCGCTCCGGCAGGGACGACGGCGGCGGCGCCGCCACCGTCAGCGCCCGCGCCGACGGGCCGACCGGCACCAGCGGCACGTCGATGTGGGCCAACCGCTGCGCGAAGTCCTCGTCCGGTGGCGCGCACACCCGCACCTGCGCGCCGGACTCCCGCAGCCGCGCCGCGAGCCCCACCAGCGGTTCGACATCCCCGCGGGACCCGTACGTCGACAACAGCACACGCATTTTCGCGACCCCAAGATTTCCGCGGATTCCGGTTCAGGTCGACGATTGTGCGGCACGACCAGGGCCTTGCCGCAAGGCCCCCCGTACGTTATAAGTTGGAAGTGGCCGGGAGTGGTTTTTCCTCCTGTGCCTTTTTTCTCGTCCGCTGCGGGCGGACTTCTTTTCTGCTGGTGAAACGGTGTGCGTGGCGTGCACCGCAGGTGCTGCGTGTGCGGAGTGTTCGGCCCGGAATGGCGCCGTGACGACGCGGCGACGCAGACGGGGCCCGACCGGAGTTCCGGTCGGGCCCCGCCGGGTGTGGGTCAGGCCTTGATGGTGAGCCAGGCGCCGAGGCCGTTGCAGCCGCGGGCGTCGTAGCTGGTGCTGCGGTAGCCGGCCGGGATCGGCGAGTAGGGGCAGGTCCAGATGCCGTTGCGGACCAGTTCGTGGAACCAGGCGCCGACGCCGCTGCACCCCTGGGGGTTGTAGTTGGTCAGGACGTAGCCGGAGACGATCGGCGAGCCGGAGCAGGTCCACAGGCGGTTCTGGGCGGGCGCCTGGAACCAGGCGCCGTGGTTGTTGCAGCCGCTGGAGTTGAACATGGTGATGACGTAGCCGTCCGGGACGGGCGTTCCGGGGCAGGTCCAGCCGCCCACCGAGGCGGTCGCCGCGGGGGCGGCCGGGGTGGCGGCGGTGGCGGTTCCGGCCGCCGTGCCGGTGAGGGCGGCGGCGAGGAGGGCGACGACGGCCGTCGCTCTTCCCGCGTGGGCCCACAGTTGACGGAGGATTCTGGTCACGGCGCACCGGTCCGATCGGTAGCCCCGGCGGTCGCGGTCGGCCGGGGAGGGTGGAACAACGGGGATGCGTGGCACCGTAGTGGCGTGGCCGGAGCCGGGGGAATACGGGGGTTCGAAAGATCGTCGAACTTGACCGGAAAACGATCTCCCGCCGCTCGGACGCTCGACCGCCCGGCCGTGGAGCCTGCGGGCGGAGATGACGAAAGGCTGACGGACCGGTGCCGGGCCTCGCGCCGGCCGGGCTCGGGCTGGTGCAATCGGGGGCGTGGACAGAACAGGCGAAGAGGGCAGGGGAACCCCGGTGGGGCGGCGGGTGGTGCTCGGACTGCTCGGGCTCGGGGCCGTCGGGGTGGCGGCGGGGCCGTACCTGCAACGGGCCGAGTCGGGGTTGGCCGAACGGGACCCGAGCGGGCTGAGCGGGCTGCTGCCGGGCAACAACGGATTCCGGTACTACTCGGTGGTGTCGTCCGTCCCGGAGCGGGGCGTGGCGGACTACACGCTCAGCGTGGACGGGATGGTCGAGCGGCCCGCGACGTTCCGCCTGCCGGACCTGCGGGCGATGCCGCAGCGGCGGCTCGTGCGGGACGTGCAGTGCGTGACCGGGTGGCGGGTGCCGGACACCCCGTTCGAGGGGGTGCCGCTCGCGCACCTGCTGGACGCCGCGGGCGTGCGGCCGGGGGCCGGGGCCGTCCGGTTCAGCTGCTTCGACGGCGCGTACACCGAGAGCCTGACGCTGGCGCAGGCCCGACGGGACGACGTGCTGGTCGCGCTGCGGATGCAGGACAACCCCATCTCCCACACCCACGGCGGGCCGGTGCGGCTGTACGTCGCGCCGATGTACTTCTACAAGTCCGCCAAGTGGCTCTCCGGGATCACCGTGACCGGCTCGGTGGAGCCGGGCTACTGGGAGCGCGAGGGGTACGACGTCGACGCCTGGGTCGGCCGGTCGAACGGACGTGACGATGCGCCCACCGGCTGAACTCCTGCTGCGCTTCACCCGGGCCGAGCGCTGGGTGCACCGGACGACCGCCGCGCTGACCGGCGTCTGCCTGGTCACGGCGGCCTGCCTCTACCTCGCCCCGCTCGGCGAACTGGTCGGCAACCGGCGGCTGGTGGTGACGGTGCACGTGTGGTGCGGCCTCGCGCTGCCCGTGCCGCTGCTGCTCGGGCTCGCCTCGCGGGCGCTGCGCGCGGACGCCGCCCGGCTGAGCCGCTTCACCCCGGCGGACCGGGACTGGCTGCGCGCCGTCCGGCGCCGCGCCCCGCACCGGCCGGCGGGCAAGTTCAACGCCGGGCAGAAGCTCTACGCGCAGTGGACGCTCGGCTCGATGCTGGTGATCGTCGGCACCGGGCTGCTGATGTGGCTGCCGCGTCTCGCCCCGCCCGTCTGGCGGACCGGGGCGACCTTCGTCCACGACTGGCTGGCCGCCGCCATCGCCGTGGTGGTGGTCGGACACGTCCGGATGGCCTGGCGGGATCCGCAGGCGCGGCTCGGGATGCGGACCGGGCTGGTGGAGCGCCGGTGGGCCGAGCGCGAGCACCCGCAGTGGCGGCCGGTGGGCCGGGAGTAGGGGGCCGGTCGGACGTCTTGTCGTGGCCCGGGGGGTGTGGCAGGCTCGGCCGGGACGCCTCGAAGGGTGCCGCCGGGGCACCCCTGACCGTGGGGCCAAGAGGCGGTTGGGCGACAGCCGCACGCGTGGTGCACGACCGGCATCCTGCAAGGCTCCTTGGACCCCGGCGCCAATCTTCCTCAGCCGCCCTGTCGATCGCGGGCGGCCCTCCGGCTCCGTGGGTGGCCCTTCGGCTCCGCGGGTGGCCGACAACCAGGTTAGGCATGCCTTGCTTTCGCTCTGACCAGCGCTCTAAGGTAACTCCTCAGAGGACCTGAGAACCTGAGGACTTGAGAGTGGCCGTGACAGAACTCCATGAACTGACCCTGGCCGAACAGGCCGCCGCGATCCGGGAACGGACCGTCTCCCCGGTCGACCTGGTCGACCACCACCTCCGCAGGATCGACCGGCTGAACGACGCGGTCGGCGCGTACCGCACCGTCGACCACCGGGGCGCGCGGCAGGCGGCCGCGGCCGCCGAGGCCCGGCTGGCCGCCGCCGAGGACACCTCGCAGCTGCCGCCGCTGCTCGGAGTGCCGATCTCGGTGAAGGACACCTGGCCGGTGGCCGGACTCCCGTTCACCGGGGGATCGGCCGTCTTCGCCGACCGGATCGCACCCGCCGACGCCGCCGTGGTCGGCGCCCTGCGGGCCGCCGGCACCGTCCTGCTCGGAACCACCCTGGCGGCCGAATTCGGCTGCTCCGCCTACACCGAGACGGCCCACGGCACCGCCCGCAGCCCCTACGACCTGAACCGGGGCGCCGGCGGCTCCAGCGGCGGGGCCGCCGCCTCGGTCGCGGCCCGCCTGGCCGCCGGCGCGCTGGGCAGCGACGGCGGCGGCTCGATCCGGATCCCCGCCGCCGCCTGCGGGCTCGTCGGCCTCAAGCCGAGCCGCGGCCGGGTCACCCCCGCGCCGGGCACCGACGCGCTCGGCCTGGCCACCGCCGGACCGCTGGCCAGGACGGTGTTCGACACCGCCCTGCTGCTGGACGTGATGGCGCACAGCACGCCCGGCGACAGCGGCACGCTGCCCGCCGGTCCCCCCGGAACCTTCCGGGCGAGCGCCGAGCGGGCGCCCGGACGGCTGCGGATCGGCGTCCTGCCCGAGACGGCCGGACAGGACGGGCCGAGCCGGCTCGGCTGCCGCCGCACGGCCGACCTGCTCGCCGAACTGGGCCACCAGGTGGACGAGGCCCCGCCGTTCGGCCCGGCGGAGTACCTGGCCGCCTTCACCGCGGTGTGGAGCGTCCTGGCCGCGTCCGTACCGGTACCGCCCGGGCGGGAGGGCGACCTGCTCGCGCTGACCGCCTGGCTGCGGTCCGAGGGGCGCGCCCGCAGCGCCCCCGATCTGCTCGCCGCACACGCCTCGCTCACCGCGACGGCCCGCGAACTCCTCTCCCGCTACGCGGAGTTCGACGTCATCCTGAGCCCGACCACCGACACGCTCGCACCGCCGGTCGGCTCGCTCGTCGACCAGGACGCCCCCGAACGGACCTTCGCCAGGATGCTCGACTTCACCCCGCGCACCCCGCTGGCCAACATCACCGGGCAGCCGTCGATCAGCCTCCCCCTGCACTGGACGCCCGACGGCCTGCCGGTCGGCATCATGCTGACCGGCAGGCCGCACCAGGAGGCCACCCTGCTCGCCCTCGGCGCCCAGCTGGAGCAGGCCCGGCCGTGGCTCCACCACACCCCGCAGCCGGTGCTCGACCGGGACTCCGCGCTCCGGGCCGCCGGGCACCGGGACGCCGCACGCCAGGTCACCGGGCACCGGGACACCGCGCACCGGGGCCTCGCGTTCCAGGCCGAGGGAGGAACCACGTGAAGCGCGGCCAGCTGGCCTTCCTGACCGGCACCCACGTCGTCAACGACCTCTACCAGGGCGCCGTCCCGGCCCTGCTGCCCTTCCTGATGTCCGAGCGGCACTACAGCTACACCGCCGTCTCGGGGATCGCGCTGGCCGCCACCGGCCTGTCCAGCGTGGTCCAGCCGCTCTTCGGCCTGCTCGTCGACCGCCGCCACCGCGGCTGGCTCGTCCCGGCCGGCTTCCTGACCGCCGCCGGGGGCCTCGGCTGCGCCGGGCTCGCCGACAGCTACCTGCTCACCTGGCTCTGCGTGGCCCTCGCCGGGATCGGCGTCGCCGCCTACCACCCGCCCGCCACCAACCAGGCCAGGGCGGCGGGCGGCCAGTCCCAGCAGGCGATGAGCCTGTTCTCCGTCGGCGGCACACTCGGCGCCTCGCTGGCGCCGGCCCTGGTGACGCTGGTGGTCGGCTCGCTCGGCCTGGCCGGCAGCTGGCTGCTCGCCGTCCCCGCGGTGGTGATGGGCGCGCTGTGGGCGGCCCAGGGCCCGTGGCTGCGCCGCCGGGGCCACACCCCGGCGCCGCCGCTGGTGACGGGCGGCGCGGCCGGGAGCGGGCAGCCCGACGACTGGCGGGCCTTCGGCCGGCTGGTGGTCGCCACGGTCTGCTGGTCGGTGCCGTACGTCACGGTGACCTCGATGCTCGCCCTGCACCTCCAGCGCGACCTGCACACCTCGACGGGCGCGGGGGCGGTGGCCCTCACCTCCCTCACCCTGGCCGGTGCGGCGGGCACCCTGCTCGGCGGGCGGCTGGGCGACCGGCACGGGAGGCTCCTCCCGATCCGGCTGGGCTACCTGCTGGCCGCCCCCGCCCTGGCCGGCGTGGCCTTCGCCCCCACCTTCGCGCTGGCCGAACTCGCCACCGTCGCTTTCGGGTTGGCGATGTTCCTGCCGTTCGCCGCCCAGGTGACGCTGGCCCAGGACTACCTGCCCAACCGGCCCGGCACCGCCAGCGGACTGACCCTGGGCCTGGCGATGTCGGTGGGCGGGCTGGCCGCTCCGCTGCTCGGCCGGATCGCCGACGCGTACGGGCTGCGCACCGTACTGGGATCGGTGCTCGGGGTGCTGCTGGTCGCCCTGGCCTGCGGACTGCGGCTGCGTGACCGGGTGCTGCCGACGGACGAGCCCGCCCCGCCGCCGGGCCCGGAGGCGGAGTCGGCGTCGGTGCCGAAGCCGGAGTCGGCGTCGGTGGGCACGGCGGCGGAACGGGCAGGTGGGCGGGCCCGCTGAGGGGTTGCGGCGCCCGTCCTGACGGCAGCGGGACCGGGGCACCGTCGTTGCCGAGGACCCGCCGACACGTCAGGACGGTGGGGGCGCGTCCGTCAAGGGCAACGGCCCTGTGCGCCTCAGTACTTGTGCAGGGCGAGGAAGCGGCGGCCGTGCGAGGTCCAGCGCTCCGCCTCGACCAGTCCGGCGGCGGCGCGGGCCCGCCTGAGGGCGGCGGCCGTGCCGAGCCGGGCCCAGGGGAAGGCCGGACCGAGCCGGCCGTCCGGGCCCTCGACCTGGACGGTGACCTGTTCGTCCACTTCCTCGGGCTCCACCTCGACCAGCAACAGCCCGTCCGGCGCGATGAGTTCGGCGCCCCGCTGGAGCAGGGCGTCCGGGTCGCCGCCGATGCCGAGGTTGCCGTCGGCGAGGAGCGCGGCGCCCCAGCGGCCCTCGGCGGGCAGCCGGTCGAAGACCGAGCGGCAGAGCGCCGGGCCGCCCAGTCCGACCGTGCGGGCGACGGCCGCCCTGGTCACGTCGACCCCGAGGGCCGGGACGCCGAGCGCGAGCAGCGCGGCGACCAGCCGCCCGGGCCCGCAGCCGAGGTCGAGGACGGGCGCGGCCCGGCGGGCGCAGCGCCGGAGCAGGCTGTGGTCGGCGCCGGCCGCCGGGGCGCACCAGCGTTCGATGTCCAGCCGCAGGCGGTGGCCGTCCTCCCGGCGCAGCCAGAGCGGGCCGCGCCCGGTGCGGACGGCTTCGGCGAACGGGTCGTCCACCCAGGCGGCGGCGGTCGTCAACTCGCCACCTCCGGCTCCAGGTCGACCGCCCCCAGCTGGGCGGCGAAACGGCTGTCCGGGGCCTCGGCGGCGACGCGGCGGGCGTCCTCGGCGGTGTCCACGTCGGTGAGCGACGGGAGGTGATGGATCGTCAAGTCCGCTTCGGCTAGGCGTTCCAGGAGTGCCGCGCCGGTCCGCGGGGTGGACATCGGCACGCCGTGCAGCAGGCGCGCGGCCAGTTCGGCGGTCGGCCGGGCCAGGCCCAGCGCCCAGAAGCCGCCGTCCGCCGCCGGGCCGTACCAGGCGTCCGTGCCCGCCCGCCGCGCGGCCGACAGCGGCTCGGCCAGCGCGGCGGCGCTCAGCTGCGGGGTGTCCATCCCGACCAGCAGCGCCGGGGCGTGCGGGGCCACCCGGGCCGCGTGCGCGAAGGCGGCGGCCAGCCGTTCGTCCAGCCCGCCGCCGGTCTGTGCGACGACCTCCCAGCCGGGCGGCAGCCAGTCGCCCGGTTCGCCGTCCAGGACGAGCACGCGCCGCCCGGCCGGCATCGTGCCCAGGGTGTGCAGGGTGTCGACGAGGGCGGCCGCGGCCAGGGCGGCGGCCTGTTCGGGGGTGAACGGCGGGGTGAGCCGGGTCTTCACCCGGCCGGGGGCGGGCGACTTGGCGATCACCAGCAGGGTCGGCGGCGGCGCGGCCAGCACGGCCCGCATGTCGTGGACGGCCTGGCGGGTGCCGCGCAGGGTGCCGGTGACCTTGGAGCGGCCCGCGCGCGGCAGGTACTCGACGGGGGTCTCGGTGATCCGCAGCCCGGCGGCCGAGGCGGCGAGCACCATCTCCAGCGGGTAGCCGGACCGGCGGTCGCCGAGCCCCAGGGCCAGCAGCTGTTCCCGGCGGGCGGCCCGCATCGGGCCGAGGTCGTGCAGCGGCGCGCCGGTGCGGGCGCGCAGCCGTCGGGCCAGGACGGTGTTGGCCAGCCGGGCGTGCAGCGGCCACGCTCCGGCCGTGGCCGGGCGGCGGCGGCCCAGCACCAGGTCGGCGGTGCCGGCCAGCACCGGGCCGGTGACCAGGGGGAGCTGGGCGGGGTCGAGGGAGCCGTCGCAGTCCAGGAAGCAGACCAGGTCGGCGGTGGCGGCGCGCAGCCCGGCGTGGCAGGCGGCGCCGAACCCGCGCCGGGGCTCCTCGACCACCGTCGCGCCGAGCGAGCGGGCGAGGTCGGCGGAGCCGTCCCGGGAGCCGTTGTCGACGACGACGGCCCGCCAGCCGTCCGGGATCCGCCCCAGCACCCAGGGCAGCGCGGCGGCCTCGTCGAGGCAGGGCAGCACGACGTCGACGGGGGAGACGGGGGAGGTGGGTGAGGTCACCCGGCCACGCTAAGTGCGGGACGGCGGGGTGCGGTGGCGGCGCAGCCTTACGGAAGTCGGACGCCCCGGCGGCTGACCCGTCCGGCGGATCGGGCCGGGCCGCATCCGGCCGTGCTGGTCCGGCCGTGCTGGTCCGGTTGGGCTGGTCCGGGTCGGGCGAGCTGCGGGCGGCGGATCTTACGGAACGCGAACGCGGGCCCGCTTCCGCCCGCGTCCGCCGCCGGGGCCTCCTATCCTCGGCGAGGTGAACGACACCTCGCACATCCTGGTGATCGACGACGACCCGACCGTGGCCGAGGTCGTCGCCGGCTACCTCACCCGCGCCGGGCACCACGTGGACCGGGCCGCCGACGGTGCGCTGGGCCTGGACCTCGCCGAGCGCACCCGCCCCGACCTGCTGGTGCTGGACCTCATGCTGCCCGGCCTCGACGGGCTGGAGGTGCTGCGCCGGCTGCGGGCCTCCGCCGGGGGCGCCGCGCTGCCGGTGGTGCTGCTCACCGCCAAGGGCGACGAGGCGGACCGCATCCTCGGCCTGGAGCTGGGCGCGGACGACTACGTCACCAAGCCGTTCAGCCCGCGCGAACTGGTGCTGCGGGTGCAGTCGGTGCTGCGCCGCGCCCGGGCGGGGAACGGGGCCGCCGACGGGGCGGCCAACGGGACGGGCGACGGGCCGGTCGGCGGGGTGCTGCGCTCGGGGGACGTCACGCTCGACCCGAAGGCCCGCCGCGCCCACCGGGGTGCGCGGGAACTCGCCCTCACCCTGCGGGAGTTCGACCTGCTGGCGTTCCTGCTCCGGCACCCCGGCACGGTGTTCTCCCGGCAGAGCCTGATGCGGCGGGTGTGGGGCTGGGACTTCGGCGACCTCTCCACCGTCACCGTCCACGTCCGGCGGCTGCGCGAGAAGATCGAGGACGACCCGGCCGCGCCCGCCCTGATCAGCACCGTCTGGGGTGTCGGCTACCGCTACGACCCGGCGCCCCACGACCCGGAGTCCCGCGACCCGGCGCCCCACGATCCGGAGTCCCATGGCCCGGAGTCCCGCGACCGGGACCGCCCGCAGGGCGGTGCGGCGTGAAGGACCTGCTGCTGATCGCCCTGTTCGCCGCCCTCGGCGCGGGCGGGGCCGGCCTGCTCGGCTGGGCGGCGATCCGGCTGCTGCGCCGCCGCTCCGTCGCCCTGTCCCTGTTCTGCGTGGCGGTCGTGACCGTCCTCGCGGTGACGTCCGGGACATTCGCGGTGGCGCAGGCGATGTTCCTGTCCACCCACGACCTCGGCGTGGTCATCACGGTGCTCGGCATGGCCGCCGTCGTCTCGCTGCTCACCGCCGCGCTGCTCGGCCGTCAGGTGGTGGCCGGCAGCCGGGCGCTGACCGAGGCCGTCCGGACGGTCGGCAGCGACGCCGGGTTCACCGCGCCCGCGCACCCGCTCGGCGCGGAGCTCGCCGCGCTGAGCGAGGAGTTGGCAGCCACCAGCGCCAGGCTCGCGGAGTCCCGGGCACGGGAGCAGGCCCTGGAGCACTCCCGCCGGGAGCTGGTCGCGTGGATCTCGCACGACCTGCGCACCCCGCTGGCCGGCCTGCGGGCGATGGCCGAGGCGCTGGAGGACGGCGTCGCCGAGGACCCCGACCGCTACCTGGTGCGGATCGGCACCGAGGTCGAACGGCTCACCGGCATGGTGGACGACCTGTTCGAGCTCTCCCGGATCCAGGCGGGCGCGCTCGCCCTCTCGCTCACCCGGGTCTCGGTGTACGACCTGGTGGACGACGCGCTCGCCGGGGCGTACCCGCTGGCCCGGCGGCGCGGCGTCCGGCTGGAGGGGCGGCAGGTGGCCGACGAGCCGGCGGCGGCCGAGCCGGTCGAGGTGGACAGCGGGGAGATCACCCGGGTGCTCGGCAACCTGCTGGTCAACGCGATCCGCTCGACCCCCGCGGACGGCGTGGTGGCCGTCGCCGCCCGCCGGGAGGCCGACGAGGTGGTGCTGTCGGTGACCGACGGCTGCGGTGGCATCCCGGAACAGGACCTGCCCCGGGTGTTCGAGACGGGCTGGCGCGGCGGCTCCGCCCGCACGCCCCGCCGCGACGACGACCGGGCCGCCGGCGAGCCCGGCGAGAGCGGTGCCGGGCTCGGGCTCGCCATCGTGCGCGGCATCGTCGAGGCGCACGCCGGGCGCGCGGAGGTGCGCAACGTCGCCGGGGGCTGCTGCTTCGAGATCGCCCTGCCCGCGCCGCGCGCCCGGAGGGACTGACGGAACACGTCCTCGGACGCGCGGCCTGCTCGGCCTACTCGGCCACGGCCTCGCGCAGCCGCTTCTTGTCCGGCTTGCCGACCGACGTCAGCGGGATCTCGTCCACGAGGTGCAGAGCCTCCGGCGCGTAGATCCGCCCCTTGCGGGCCGTGACGAACGCCTGGAGGTCCGCCAGCTCGGGCCGCTGCCCCGGAGCGGGGACGACGGCGACGTGGACGTGCTCCGCCTCCTGCGCGTCGCGCACGCCGAAGACCGCGCAGCGGGCGATCGCCGGGTGGGTGAGCAGCAGGTCCTCCACCTCGGACGGGTAGACGTGGCCGCCGACCACGATGATCAGGTCCTTGACCCGGTCGGCCAGGTAGAGGTTGCCGTCCGCGTCGAAGTAGCCGACGTCGCCGGTGTTCAGCCAGCCGTCGCGCAGCACCTTGGCGGTCAGGTCGGGCAGCTTCCAGTACCCGGCCATGAGACCGGCCGATCGGACGTGGACCTCGCCCTGCTCTCCGGTCGGCAGCGCGGTGCCGTCCTCGGCGCGGACCTCCACCTCGACGCCGGGGATGGGCCGGCCGACCGAGACCTGGCCGCCCTGCGCGATCCGGTCGTGCCCCTCCGGGGTGAGGAAGGAGATCAGCTGCGCCTCGGACATCCCGTAGACGCCCACCAGGACGGGCCCGAACACCTTGAGCGCCTCGCGGATCCGGGTCGGCGAGGCGGCGCAGCCCCCGTACGTGATCTGCCGCAGGCTGGACAGGTCGGTGCGGCCGATCGCCGGGTGGTCGAGCAGCTGGTAGAGCAGCGGCGGCAGCACCCAGAGGCCGGTGATGCGCTCGCGCTCGATGGTGGCCAGGACCTCGCCGGGGTCGAAGGTGCGCTGGAGGACCACCGTGCCGCCGTGGTGGAGCGTCAGGTCGGAGAAGATCCCGGCGAGGTGGGCGAGCGAGGTGGCGGCGAGGAAGCGGGGCGCCTCGTCGGCCGTGCCGGCGGAGCCGAACGAGGTGTCGAAGACGCCGCGGTAGGGGCCGTGCAGGCTGAGGATGCCCTTCGGGACCCCGGTGGTGCCGCCGGTGTGGCGGATGCCGAGGTCGTCGTCCGGGCCGATCCGGACGGCGGGCGGCTCGGCGGGGCGGTGCGCGGCGGCGGCGATCACGTCCTCGCCGATCGCGTCCGGTCCGGGGCCGAGGCGGAGGACCGTCGGCACGTCGATCAGGGGCAGCAACTCGGCGGCCTCCGCGTACCGTTCGGCGTCCACGAGGAGGACGGCGGTGTCGACGCTCGCCGTGATCTCGGCCAGGACGGGGGTGCTCATGCCGTCGTAGAGGTTCACCACCCGCGCCCCCGCGAGGCCTGCCGCGTAACGGGCGCTCAACGCCTCGGCGGTGTTGCCGGTGAGCAGGGTGACGGTGTCCCCGCGGGTGACGCCCCGGGCGATGAGCTCGTGGGCGAGGCGGTAGGTGGCGGTGGCGAAGTCGCCGGCGGTGATCCCGACGCCGTCGGGGGTGACGATGGCCCGCCGTTCCGGGTCGGCGGAGAGGGACCGGAGGATCAGGGCGGGTGCGCTGACGAATTCCTGGTCGTTCATGGCCACTTCTTCCTTGTAGTTTGCAACCATGTTGTAAGGCTAACCCCATCCTCCGCTCTTCACCGGTGAGTTCCGGCCGATATCTGACGGGCCGTCAGGTGTGGCGCCGGGCCGCGGTGCCGCCGCGAACTCGGCCATCCCGGCGGGGAACGGCACCTGTGGGCGCCAGCCGAGTTCGGCGCGCAGCCGGGAGGAGTCGGCGGTGATGTGCCGGACGTCGCCGAGGCGGTACTCGCCGGTCACCAGCGGCGCCGGACCGCCGTACGCCGCCGCCAGCGCCCCGGCCATCTCGCCGATCGTGCGGACCTCGCCGCTGCCCACGTTGTAGGCGCGGGAACTGCCCGGCGCGCGGGCGGCAAGGGCCTCCAGCGCGGCGAGGTTGGCCGCGGCGACGTCCTCGACGTGGACGAAGTCCCGGCGCTGGCCGCCGTCCTCGAACACCCGGGGGGCCTCGCCCCGGGCCAGCGCCGAGCGGAACAGCGAGGCGACCCCCGCGTACGGGGTGTCGCGCGGCATGTCCGGGCCGTACACGTTGTGGTAGCGGAGCGTCAGGACGGCGCCCTGGCAGGCCCGGGCCCACACGGAGGCCAGGTGCTCCTGGGCGAGCTTGGTGGCCGCGTACACGCTGCGCGGGTCGGCCGGGGCGTCCTCGGCGACCAGGCCGGGGCTCAGGGCGCGGCCGCAGGCCGGGCAGGGCGGCTCGAAGCGACCGGCCTCCAGGTCGGCCGGGCGGCGCGGGCCCGGGGCGACGTCGCCGTGCGTGGGGCAGCGGTAGCGGCCCTCCCCGTACACCACCATCGAGCCGGCCAGGACGAGGCGGCGGACACCGGTGCGGGCCATCGCGGCGAGCAGGACGGCCGTGCCGAGGTCGTTGCAGCCCGCGTAGGCGGGGGCGTCGTCGAGGTCCAGCCCGAGGCCGACCATCGCCGCCTGGTGGCAGACCGCGTCCACCCCGGCCAGCGCCCGCTGGACGGCGGCGGCGTCCCGGACGTCCCCCTGCTCGAAGGCCACGCCGCCGGGCAGTTCGGGGGCCCGCCCCGAGCGGTGGACGGCGGGCAGCAGCGCGTCCAGCACCCGTACCCCGTGCCCGGCCGCGACCAGTGCGCGGACCACGGCCGACCCGATGAACCCGGCTCCGCCGGTGACCAGAATCTCCATGCCGCCGACGCTAGCCGCGCGGTGCGGCGGATCGGGCGCGGACGGACCGGCCGTCAGGGATCGGTAATCCTCCCGGCGTAACCGGCGTAACCGGCGTAACCGGCGTAACCGGCTTGACGGGCCTGACCGGTGTCGTGGTCGATCGCCGTCCGGTCCGATCCGGCGTTCAACTGGCGTTCGCCGGAAGAACCTTCGCCGGTGGCCCGGGCGCCCGGTTCGGCTGGGACTCTCCTGGGCGTTTCCCGGAGCCTTGGAGGCGGCAGTGTCACATCCCTCGCGCAGAACGGTCCTTCGGACGGGTACCGCGGCAGGCGCGCTGGCCGCGCTGCCCGCGTCCACCCTCCTCTGGACGCAGCCGGCCCTGGCGGGCACCCCCGGACCGGAGCAGATTCACCTCCAGTGGGGCAACGAGCCGTCCCGTGAGATGACCGTCTCCTGGGCGACGGCCGCCAGTGTGCGCCGCCCCCGGGTCCGGATCGGTACCCCGCGCGGCGGCGCCGGCCACACCGTGGACGCCGAGACCCGCACCTACGTCGACGGGCTCAACAAGGTCGAGACGTACACCCACCACGTCCGCCTGGACGGCCTGCGGCCCGACACCACGTACGTCTACGAGGTGCTGCACGACGGCTCCGGCCCGGTGCGCGGCACCTTCCGCACCGCGCCCGCGCGCGGCCGGGCCGCGTTCCGCTTCACCAGCTTCGGCGATCTCGGCACCGGCGACAACGTGTTCAGCAAGTCCTCGATCCACGGCGCCGCCGCCGTCCGCCAGGTCGAGCAGTTCACGCCGCTGTTCCACCTGCTCAACGGCGACCTCGCGTACGCCAACAACAACCCGCAGCGCCAGCCGCAGTGCTGGAACGCGTTCATGAACAACCTCGCCAAGTCGGCGGCCAGCCGGCCCTGGATGCCCGCGCCCGGCAACCACGAGGTCGAGGCCGGCGGCGGGGACCTCGGCTACGCCTCCTACCTGACCCGCTTCGAGCTGCCCGACAACGGCACCCGCGACTACTGCGGCAACTGGTACAGCTTCCAGGTCGGTTCGGTGCTGTTCGTGAGCCTCGACGGCAACGAGATCGCCGTCGAGGACGACGCCAGCCTCGACCCGGCCACCGGCCGGTCCATCTACATCAGCGACTACAGCGAGGGCGCCCAACTCCGCTGGCTGGAGCGCACCCTGGCGCGCGCCCGGCGCGGCCGCGCGGTGGACTGGGTCGTCGTCAACCTGCACCAGTTCGCGATGTCCTCGTCGGCCGCCAGCCACGGCGGTGACATGGGCATCCGCGAGAAGCTGCTGCCGCTGCTCGACCGCTACGGCGTCGACCTCGTCCTGGCCGGGCACGACCACGACTACGAGCGGACCCACCCCGTCCGCGGCACCGAGCCGGGCGGCCTGCTCACCCCGGCCGTCGCCGACGACGACCTGCGCCGGATCGACACCTCGCAGGGCACCGTCCACCTGATCCTCGGCGGCGGCGGCACCGCCGGCCACGACGACGTCTACCTGCCCGCCGACGCGGACGGCGTCCGCCAGGCCTCCGTGCGCACCCAGCGGCTCACCTTCAAGGCCGACCCGGACGCCAAGGAGAAGGCCCACTGGTCCGCGGTCACCGACCCGGACACCGCCTTCCCGTACGGCGTCGCGGTCTTCGACGTCGACCCCGGGGCGCTGCCGGGCGGCCGCACCACCATCACCGTCAGCTACTACCACTCCCCGTCCGCCACCGCGGCCGACCCGTTCCCGACGCCGGTGCTCTTCGACCGCTTCACCCTGTACCGCGACCGCAGCGACGGCTGGGGCGACCGGGACCGCAGCGGCGACCGGAACGACGACCGCAACGGCGACCAGGGCGAGGACGAGAACACCGGCTCCGAGGTCGGCGCCGGGCGCCGGTAACGCCTCGCGTCCTTGAGGGGCCCGTCGCGCGCACCGCGCGGCGGGCCCCTCGTCCGTTCGGGCGGCTCCGGGGAGGGCGGCCGAAAGGGCGCTGGTCCATGCGGGGCGGCTGGTGACGGAGGGTCGCCGCGGCGGGTCGGTCCGATGGTGACGGTCGGTCGGGCGGCGGGTTGGGCCGTTGGTGATGCCAGGTCACCGCCGTTCCGGGCCGTTGGTGACGGCGGGCCGCCGCCGTGGCTGGGCTGTCCGTGCGACGGGCGCCCGCCTCGGCGCGCGGGCCACTGGCGGGGCGGTTAGCGTCGGCCGCAACACGGTTTCAGTTATGGGAGGTTGGCAGTGCAGCGGTGGATCATTGTGACGGCTCTCAGCACGGCCCTCGGCGGGCTCACGGCGCCCGCCCTGGCCGCCGACCCGGCGCCGGCCGCGGCTTCGGTGGCCGCCCCGGCCCGGGTGCGGGACGGGGACTCGGCCCCCACGGGCGTCACTCTCGGTGAGGCCAGGATCGACCCGAAGGTCCCCGGCCGGGTCCGGGTCGACGTCGAGTACGTCTGCGGGGTCGCGGAGGAGGCCCGGTCGCTCACCGTCTCGGTCGAGCAGCGGGATCCGGAGGACACCTCCTCGATGGCCTTCGGCTCCAGCCGGACGGCCGAGGCGGACGTGATCTGCGACGGGACGGCGCGGCAGCGGCAGCTCGTCGTCCAGTCCAAGACGGTCAACTGGATCCCGGGCGCGGACGCCGTGCTGATCGCCACGGTCTCCGACCTCGGCGCCACCCCGCCCGCGTCCTCCGACGCCCGGCGGGTCCCGCTCTTCAGCTCCTGATGCGGTCGCGGGCCCGGGCCGTGGCCGCCGTGCTCCTCGGCGCCGCCCTCGCCGCCTGCTCCGTCCGCGTGGGCGGCCCGGACTCGGGACCGGACTCAGGCCCGGAGTCGGGCCCGACCGCGGGCCCGACCGGGTCCGTTTCGGCGGCTCCGGCCGCCCCGGCCGCCTCGCCGTCCTCGGCCACCGCTCCCGCCCCGGGGCGGTGGCCATCAGGGACTTCGCGTTCGAGCCGGCCGACTTCACCGTCCGCCCGGGCGCCGTCGTCACGGTCCGCAACGCCGACACCGTCGACCACACCCTGACCGCCCAGGACGGCGGTTTCGACACCGGCACCATCGCCCCGGGCGCGTCCGCGACCTTCACCGCGCCCGCCCGGCCGGGCGCCTCGTCGTACCTGTGCACCCTGCACCACTTCATGCGGGGGATCCTGACGGTGTCCTGAGCCGACCGGTCCGTCGGCCGCGCGGGTGCCGGGTGCCGGCCGCTCCTGAATCGCAAGCCCACAGGTGAACGGGGCTGCTGCTATCCGCCGCCATGTTCTACAGTTCTGTAGAACTAGGAGAAACAGCGAACGGGGGCACGGCATGGACAGGCCGCTTCGACTGCCGCAGCAGGATCGGGCCGACTTCGAGACGGAACTGGGGAGGGCGCTGGCCGGGTCGCAGGTGCGGGCGGCCCTGCGGGCGGTGGGGGACGAGGGGCCGGGGGTGGAGCGGTTGCGGCGGTGCGCCCGGGAGAACGCGGAGTTCGTGCTGGCGGCGGCGGCGCCCGAGTACGAGCGGTACGCGGCGCTGCGGGCGGACCAGGACGCGGTGGCGCGACTGCCGGTGGACGAGCCGGGGCGCCAGCGGGTGTCCGGGTGGTGGGGGGTGCTGGGGGTGATCGTGCCGATCATCGCCGGGGTGGCGGCCGCGATCTTCCTGCTGCTCGGGTACGCGCTGGGGCTGGCGGACGACGCCGCGGTGCTGGGGCACGCGCTGGTCGGTGCCGGGTGGGTGGCGGCCGGGGTGGCCGCGGTGAGTCTGCTGGTGGGCGGGCTGGGGCTGTTGGGCGCGGCCTCGCGGGCGAGGGCGGCGGACTCCGGTGGGGAGGCCGGCGTCCTGGGGGAGCTGGGGCTGGCGCGGGACGCCTGGCGGTCGGCTCTGGCGGAGCGCGGCCTGGTGCCGTTCCTGCTGGCGCAGGCCGGCGCGGGGGCACCCGGCCGGCGCCGCTGACGCCGTCGGCTCAGTCGTGGCGGGTGCGGGCGGCGTCGACGAGGAGATGGGCGGCGTCGAGCGGGATGCCGAGTCGGCGGGCGATCCACGGGGCCGGCCGGCCGGCCCGGGCGAGCATCCAGGCGGAGTACAACTGGCCCAGCTGCGGGGCCTGGTGGGCGAGGAGGAGCGGGCGCACGGCGTCCATCGGGAAGTCTTCGAGGGCGCGGGCGCTGTACTCGCGGCCGTTGGGGCCGGGCGGGGGTAAGGGGAGCGGGCGGCGGGTGTCGAGCCAGCGTCCGAGCAGCACCGCTCCGACCGCCAGGAGGCCGGAGCCGGAGGCGCCGATCAGGATGGCGTTGATGACCGGGCGGTCCTCCTCCTCGGCCAGGCCGAGGGCGAGTTCCTCGGCGACGAGGAGGGCGAGGACGGTGAGCAGTACCGCGGCCTCGGCGGGGCGCGGGTAGGGCCGGGACGTCGTCATGGGATACCTCTCCTCGGCGGGGGAGACCGGGGCGGGCGAAGGGGCCGCGGACGGCGGTGGCGGCAGGGCCGACGGGTGGGGCGTGGCGCCAGGAGGACTTGACGTGGCGTCAGAAAGCCTGTGCGACGGGTGTGTTCACCGTCTCGACCGTGCTCACCGTCTGCCGGAGGCGGACCGGGGCATGCGGGGGTGGGGGTGGGTGGTGCGGCCCGCACTGCTGCTGTCCATGCGTCTCGCCTCCTTCCGGTCGGGCGCGCCATGCTGGTGCGTTCGTCGACGGGGCAAGGGGGGGTCATCCTCGGACTTCGGGACAGCATAGCCCGGCCCTCAGGTCAACTTCGACACCCTTGTCGAAGTTGGCGCGGGTGGGAGGGCCCGCCGTTGGACGATCGACCAGGTGGGGCCGGGTGCGGCTGGTGTGCGGGCCCACTCGTGCCCGGCCGGTCGCCGCCGCTTCAATCGCCGTACCGAAGGAACGGGACCGGCCGGGGCGATGGAGCGACATGGATCTGAACACGGTGGCCGAGCTGTGCGATGCCCGCCGGGGCACCACCTGGCGGCCAGGGGACGCCTGGCTCGGCGGCGGGACGTACCTGTTCTCCGAACCGCAGCCGCACATCCGCCGGCTGATCGACCTCGGCCGGATGGGCTGGGAGCCGCTCACCCCGACCCCGGACGGCGGCCTGGAGATCGCCGCGACCTGCACGATCGCCCAGCTCTCCCGCTACCCCAAGCCCGCGGCCTGGGCGGCGGCGCCGCTGTTCGAGCAGTGCTGCCGGGCGTTCCTGGCCTCCTGGAAGATCTGGAACACGGCCACCGTCGGCGGCAACCTGTGCAACGGCCTGCCCGCCGGCCCGATGATCTCGCTGACCGCCGCCCTGGACGGGGTCTGCCTGCTGCGGGCCCCGTCGGGGGAGCAACGCCGCGTCCCGGTGGCGGAGTTCGTCACCGGCGCCGGTGTCAAGGACCTGCGGCCGGGTGAGCTGCTGCGCTCGATCACCCTGCCGGGCCGGGCGCTGGCGGCCCGGACGGCGTTCCGCCAGGCCTCGCTGTACGGGCTGGGCCGCTCCGGCGCGCTGCTGATCGGCACCCGCGATCCGGTGGACGGTTCGCTGACCATCACCGTCACCGCCGCCACCGTCCGCCCGATCCGGCTCTGGTTCCCGCCGGGGCCGAACGCGGCCGCCGTCGAGGAGGCCGTCCGAGGCGGCATCCGGTCCGAGGAGTACTTCGACGACATCCACGGACTGCCCGCCTGGCGGCGGCACCTGACCTTCCGGTTCGCCGAGCAGATCCGCCGCGAACTGGACCCCGCCCGGCCGGCCCCGACGAGTACGGCCGGACCGGACCCGGCCGGACCGGGCCTGGCTGGACCGGGCCTGGTCGGACCGGGTCGGGCCGAGGAGGAGACCGCATGAGCTTCTCGATCCGCGTCAACGAACGGGACTTCGACGCCGAGCCCCGCCCGGGCCAGTGCCTGCGCACCTACCTGCGCGAGCGTGGCTGGTTCGGGGTGAAGAAGGGCTGCGACGCCGGCGACTGCGGCGCCTGCACCGTGCAGGTGGACGGCACCCCGGTGCACAGCTGCCTCTACCCGGCGGCACGCGCCGAGGGGCGGTGCGTCACCACGGTGGAGGGCCTGGCCAGGGACGGCGAGCTGCACCCGATGCAGCAGCGGTTCCTGGACGCCCAGGGCTTCCAGTGCGGCTTCTGCACGGCCGGCTTCCTGATGACCGCCAGCGCCCTGGACGAGGAGCAACTCACCGACCTCCCCAGGTCGTTGAAGGGCAACCTGTGCCGCTGCACCGGCTACCGGGCGATCGAGGACGCGATCCGCGGCGTCCGGCACACCGAGGAGCCCGAGGCCGGCCGCGCCGTCGGCCGCAGCCTGGGCGCGCCCGCCGGGCCGCAGGTCGTCACCGGCACCGCCCGCTACACCTTCGACGTGGAGGTGCCGGGGCTGCTGCACCTGAAGCTGCTGCGCTCCCCGCACCCGCACGCCCGGATCGTCGCCATCGACACCGCGGCCGCCCTGCGGGTGCCCGGCGTGCACGCGGTGTTCACCCACCACGACGCGCCCGAGCGGCTGTACTCCTCGGCCCGGCACGAGCACCCGACCGAGGACCCGGACGACACCCGGCTGCTGGACGACGTCGTCCGCTTCGTCGGCCAGCGGGTCGCCGCGGTGGTCGCCGACAGTGAGGCCGCCGCCGAGGAGGGCTGCCGCCGGATCGCCGTCGAGTACGAGCGACTCCCGTACGTGCTGGACCCGGAGGAGGCGATGGCGCCCGGCGCGCCGGTGCTGCACGCCAAGGGCCCGCAGGCCCGGATCGCCCGGCCGGAGAACAACGTGTGCGGTGAGGTGCACGGCGAGATCGGCAGCGTGGAGCAGGGCTTCGCCGAGGCCGACGCGGTCTACCAGGAGACCTTCCGCACCCAGCGGGTGCAGCACGCCAGCCTGGAGACGCACGGCTGCGTCGTCTCCTTCGAGGAGCGCGAGGACGGCGCCGGCGAGCGGCTGGTGGTGCGCTCCAGCACCCAGGTGCCGTTCCTCACCCGGCGCGCGCTGTGCGCCCTGTTCGACCTGCCGGAGGGCGAGGTCCGGGTGGTGGCGGGCCGGGTCGGCGGAGGCTTCGGCGGCAAGCAGGAGATGCTGACCGAGGACATCGCGGTGCTGGCGGCGCTGCGGCTGCGCCGGCCGGTGAAGCTGGAGTTCACCCGGGCCGAACAGTTCTACGGCGCCACCACCCGGCACCCGTTCACGATCACCGTCAAGGCGGGCGCGAAGGCGGACGGCACGCTCACGGCGCTGAGCTTCCGGGTGGTGTCCAACACCGGCGCGTACGGCAACCACGGCCCGGCGGTGATGTTCCACAGCGTCGGCGAGTCGATGGGCGTCTATCGGGTGCCGCACAAGAAGGTCGAGGCGTACTCGGTGTACACCAACTGCGTGCCGGCCGGCGCCTTCCGGGGCTACGGGCTCGGGCAGGTGACCTTCGCGGTGGAGTCGGCGATGGACGAACTGGCCCGCCGACTGGGCATCGACCCGCTGGAGTTCCGCGAGCGCAACGTCATCGGCCCCGGCGAGCACATGCTCAGCCCCGGCGGCGAGGAGGAGGACCTGCACATCGCCAGCTACGGCCTCGACCAGTGCCTGCAAGTCGTCCGCGACGCGCTCGCGGACGACCGCAGCGCGGCGGACGCCCCCGAGGGCTGGCTGGTCGGGCAGGGCTTCGCCATGGCGATGATCGCCACCGGCCCGCCCGGCGGGCACTTCGCCGACGCCGCCGTCGCCCTGCTGGAGGACGGCAGCTACGACGTCGCCGTCGGGACGGCCGAGTTCGGCAACGGCACGACCACCGTGCACCAGCAGATCACCGCGGGCGCGCTCGGCACCACCGTCGACCGGATCGCGATCCGGCAGTCCGACACCGACGTCGTCCGGCACGACACCGGCGCCTTCGGCTCGGCCGGGACGGTGGTCGCGGGCAAGGCGGTGATGCGGGCCGCGAACGCGCTCGCCGAACGGCTCACCGACTTCGCCGCCGAGTACGCGCGGACCCCGCGCAGCCTGGCCCGGCTCGGCGCCGAGGCCGTCGACTGCGACGGGCGCGGCATCCCGTTGAAGGAACTGCACGCGGCGGCGCGCGAACGCGGCGTCGACCTCGTCGGCACCGGGCACTGGGGCGGCTCACCGCGCTCGGTGGCGTTCAACTCGCAGTGGTTCCGCCTGGCCGTCGACCCGGACACCGGGGAGATCCGGATCCTGCGCAGCGTGCACGGCGCCGACGCCGGGCGGGTGATGAACCCGATGCAGTGCCGCGGGCAGGTCGAGGGCGGGGTCGCCCAGGCGCTCGGCGCGACGCTGTTCGAACGGGTGCTGCTGGACGACCGGGGCGAGGTCACCACGGCCGCCTTCCGCCGCTACCGCCTGCCCGCGTACGCCGACGTGCCGCGCACCGAGGTGCACTTCTCGACCACCTCGGACGCGATCGGCCCGCTCGGCGCCAAGTCGATGAGCGAGAGCCCGTTCAACCCGGTCGCCCCCGCCTTCGCCAACGCCCTGCGCGACGCCACCGGCATCCGCTTCACCGACCCGCCGTTCCTGCGCGACCAGGTCTGGCAGGCGCTCGCCGACCGGCGGGAGTGACGTTCGGTCCCGCCCTGGTTACCCTGGGTCGCGCCGTCGGACGCGCGCCCAGGGAGGCCGGATGGGACTCACCAGCCACAAGCTGCTGGCGCTGGCGGCGCTGTTCGCGGTGGGCGCGGTGCTCGGCACGCTCTGGGTCTGGCCCCGGCTGGCCGTCCGCAGCTGGCCCGCGGTGTTCCTGCGGCTCGGGACGATCGCCGTCACCCAGTTCGCCCTGCTGGCCACCCTCGGGCTCGCCGTCAACGACGACTTCGTGTTCTACAGCAGCTGGTCCGACCTGTTCGGGCGTGACCGCGGGGCGGGCGTCATCCAGGTGGGTGGCTCGTCCGTCAGCCCGTCCGTCGTTCCGGCCGGAAGCCCGACCGGCACGCCTTCCGGCACCCCCGGCGGCACCCCGACCGAGGTGCCCGCCGGGGTGCAGGTGCTCGGCACCGCCGAGATCACCGGCGCGGACGGGGCCGACCGCGACCCGGCCACCATCGGGCGGCTCGACCGGGTACGGCTGCCCGGCGGCACCACCGGGCTCAGCACCGACGGGTACGTCTACCTGCCGCCGCAGTACTTCCGGCCCGGCGCCGAGACCAGGCACTTCCCGGCCGCGCTGGTGATGACCGGATTCCCGGGGGACGCCGCCAACCTGGTCACCAAGCTGCGCTACCCGGCGTACGAACTCGACCTGCTGCGCCGGGGGGCGATGAAGCCGACCGTCCTGGTGCTGGTGCGCCCCTCGCCGTCGATGCCGCGCGACAGCGAGTGCGAGGACGTCCCGAACGGCCCGCAGGCCCAGCGCTACTTCACCACCGACGTGCCGGCCGACCTGCGCGCCTCCTACCGGGTGCTCGACGGCACCGGCAGCCTCGGCGTGATCGGCGACTCCACCGGCGGCTACTGCGCCGTCAAGCTCGGCATGGTCCACCCGGAGACCTTCCCGGTGGCGGTCTCGCTGTCCGGCTACTTCAAGGCCGCCGAGGACGTGACCACCGGCGACCTCTTCGGCGGCAGCCAGCAGCGGCGCGACGAGGCCGACCTGAACTGGCGCCTCGCCCACCTGCCGATGCCCGCCCTCGCCGTGCTCCTCGCCGACAGCAAGGAGGACGGCCACGGCTACGCCGACTCCGTGGCCTTCGCCGCGGCCGCCCGCCCGCCGCTGGTGGTCGCCCAGGCGACCGTGGAGACCGGCGGGCACAACTTCACCACCTGGACCAGGCTGCTCCCGCCGTCGCTGACCTGGTTGAGCGACCACCTGCACGACCCGCAGTGACACCGGCCGCGCGCCGGGTCCGCGCCGGGCGCGTTCCGGTGCCGACGGCCGGACGGCGGCCGAGAACGTCGGCGGGGTGGTCACTCCTGAGCCATTGTGTGACAGGAGGGTTGTCGAGAGCTCAACTTTAGGATAGGCAAACCTAAGTGATTTCGGTTCGGGGGGAGGACGCGCGGAATGACTGTGACCGAGGACCCGACGACCGCCCGGGTCGACCGGCTCGCCATCGCCCTCGCGGACGGCACCCCGCTGCTCGCCCCGGTCAGCCTCGACCTGCGCCCCGGACGCGTGCACGCCGTCACCGGCCCCTCCGGCGCGGGCAAGAGCACCCTGCTGCACGCCCTCGCCGGCGCCCTGCCCCCGGGCGCCCGGGCCACCGGACTGGTCACCGTCCTCGGTCAGGACGTCCTCGCCCTCGCCCCCGAAGCGCTGCGCCGGTTGCGCCGTCACCGGCTCGCCTTCCTCGGCCAGGGCCAGGGCTCGGGCCTCGACCCCCGGACGCGGGTCGCCGGACTGCTCGCCGGGGCCGCCGCCGACCGCGGCCCCGAAGCCGTGCGCGACCTGCTCGCCCGGGTCCGCCTGCCCGCCGACCAGCGGCTGGAACGCCGCCTCCCCGGCGCTCCCGCCCTCCCGGGTGCCCCCGCCGGCGGTCAGCAGCGCCGCGTCGCCCTCGCGCGGGCCCTCGCCCGCCGCCCCGACCTGCTGCTCCTCGACGAACCCGGCGCCGGCCTGGACCCCGCCCTGCGGGACGAGATCGCCGACCTGCTGCGCGAACTCGCCCGCCGGCACGGCATCGCCGTCGCGCTCGCCAGTCACGACGCCGCCTTCGTGGCCCGCTGCGCCGACGAGGTGCTCGTCCTCGCCCCGGCCCGGCCCGGGGCGGGCGGCGGCCCCATCCGGGCCGGGGCGGGCCGTACGTCCGGACCGGTCGCGGCGCGCACCGCCGTCGGGCTGGCCGCGCTCGGCGTCGAAGCCCACGTCGGGTACGGGCGCGGGCGGCGCCGCATCCTCACCGGGGTCGACCTGCACCTCGCACCCGGCAGCTGCACCGGCATCATCGGCCCCTCCGGCGCGGGCAAGACCACCCTCGTCCGGGTCCTCGCCGGGCTCCACCCGCCCACCGGCGGCGCCCTCACCCTGGACGGCGCCCCGCTGGCCGGCTCGCACCACGCCCGCACCCGCGAGCAGCGCCGCCGCGTCCAACTCGTCCCGCAGGACCCGCTCGGCGCGCTCGACCCGGCCCGGACGGTCGGCGCCACCCTCACCCGGCCGCTGCGGCTGCACCACAGCACCCCGCACGAGCAGTGCCCCGGCCGGGTCGCCGAACTGCTGGCCGCCGTCGACCTCCCGGCCGACCTGGCCGCCCGGCGCCCGCCCGAGCTGTCCGGCGGCCAGCGTCAACGCGTCGCCATCGCCCGGGCGTTGGCGGCCGGGCCGGACGTCCTGCTGTGCGACGAGGTGACCTCCGGGCTGGACGCCGACACGGCCGCGGGCATCATGACCCTGCTCGGCCGGCTGCGCGCCGAGCGCGGGGTGGCGCTGGCGCTGATCAGTCACGACCTGCCGCTGGTGCGCGAACACGCGGACGCGGTGGTGCAGTTGGGGACGGCGCCGGGGTGGGGCCGGACCAGGGGCCCCGGACCGGCGGGCCCGGGCACGATGGCGCCCGCCGGCTCGACGTGGGTGAGGTGACGCGCCGAGCCGGCGGGCGGGTTCGGGGGACCGGACTAGGCGCGCCCCAGCAGCGGGAGCGGTGCCCCGGTGCGGGCGGGGAGTTCGAGCCGGGTCAGCAGCGCGGAGGGCGTGACCTCGACCACCCGGCAGCCCGCGCGGTGGCGGCAGTGCCGGGCCACCGAGCCGTGCCGCAGCCGGTCGAACCGGCGGCGGGTGGCGGCGCCGAGGACCAGCAGGTCCTCCGGCCCGGTGACGGCGCCGACCAGGGCCGGCCCGGGGTCGGCCCTGACCACAAGCGGGTGGATGACCAGGCCGGACGGGTAGCCGCCGTAGGCCTGTTCGAAGGCGATGTCCAGCCGCCGCCGGGCGGCGTGCTCCAGTTCGGACAGCGGGCGCAGGCCGTCGCGTTCGCCCGCGTTCCACGCGGCCACCGGCACCAGCACGGCCTCGCTGCGGGCCGCCTCGCCGACGGCGTGGTAGAGGGCGGCCAGACTGCTCAGTGATCCGCTCAGGCCGACGATCACTCGGGTGGTCCCGGTCATGGCCGTTCGCCTCCGTTTCTCCGGTCGGGTACTCCCGGTTCCGTACTCCTTGGTTCGGATGATTCCAGTGAACCCCGGAACCGGTCCGTCCGTACCGCCGCTGATGGCTCCATGACGCCGGTCGCACACTTCTTGACGGCCTTCTGACAGCTCCGATGCGCGCCGTGCCTCAGCCGAGGCCCGGCACGAACTGGATCAGCAGGTCGATCGCCTTGATGCCGAGGAACGGCAGGACCAACCCGCCCAGTCCGTACACCCGCAGGTTGCGGCGGAGCAGGTCGGTGGCGGAGGCGGGCTGGTAGCGGACGCCGCGCAGGGCCAGCGGGATCAGGGCGACGATGATCAGCGCGTTGAAGATGATCGCGGAGGCGATCGCCGAGGTCGGGCTGTGCAGTTCCATGATGTTGAGGTGGTGCAGCCCGGGGTAGGCGTTCGCGAACATCGCGGGGATGATCGCGAAGAACTTGGCCACGTCGTTGGTGATCGAGAAGGTGGTCAACGCGCCGCGGGTGATGAGGAGTTGCTTGCCGACCCGGATGATGTCGATCAGCTTCGCCGGGTTGGAGTCGAGGTCGACCATGTTGCCGGCCTCCTTGGCGGCCGGGGTGCCGGAGTTCATCGCGACCCCGACGTCGGCCTGGGCGAGTGCGGGGGCGTCGTTGGTGCCGTCGCCGGTCATCGCGACCATGTTCCCGGCGGCCTGCTCGCGGCGCAGGTGGGCGAGCTTGTCCTCGGGGGTGGCCTCGGCGAGGAAGTCGTCCACCCCGGCCTCGGCGGCGATGGCGCGGGCGGTGAGCGGGTTGTCGCCGGTGACCATGACGGTGCGGATGCCCATCCTGCGCAGCTCGGCGAAGCGCTCGGCGATGCCCTCCTTCACCACGTCCTTGAGTTCGACCACGCCCAGCGCGCGGGCGCCGTGCCGGTCGTGGACGGCGACCAGCAGCGGGGTGCCGCCGGCCTCGGCGATCCGGTCCACCAGCGGCTTGGCCTCCATCGGCATCCGCCCGCCGGAGTCCACCACCCAGCGGGCGACGGCGCCGGCGGCGCCCTTGCGGATCAGGCAGTTCGTCCCGTCGGGCCAGGTCAGGTCGACGCCGCTCATCCGGCTGTGCGCGGTGAACGGGACGGGCCGCTGCTCGCCGAGTTCGCCGGGGGCGCGGGGCGGCACCCAGTACTGACGGTTCGTCAGTTCGACGAGTGAGCGGCCCTCCGGGGTCTCGTCCGCGACGGAGGCCAACTGGGCCGCCTCGGCGAGCTGTTCGGTGCTCGCGCCGGGCAGCGGGTGCAGCGCGACGGCCCGGCGGTTGCCGTGGGTGATGGTGCCGGTCTTGTCGAGCAGCAGCACGTCGACGTCCCCGGCGGCCTCGACGGCCCGGCCGGACAGGGCGACGACGTTGCGCTGGACCAGCCGGTCCATCCCGGCGATGCCGATCGCGGACAGCAGCGCGCCGATGGTGGTCGGGATGAGCGCGACCATCAGGGCGACCAGCACCACGGTGGTCTGCGGCGCGTGGGCGTAGATCGCCATCGGCTGGAGCGAGACCACCGAGAGCAGGAAGACGATGGTGAGCGAGGCGAGCAGGATGTTGAGCGCGATCTCGTTCGGGGTCTTCTGCCGGTTGGCGCCCTCCACCAGGGCGATCATGCGGTCGACGAAGCTCTGCCCGGGCCGGGAGGTGACCCGGACGACCAGGTGGTCGGAGAGCACCCTGGTGCCGCCGGTGACGCCGGTGCGGTCGCCGCCGGACTCGCGGATCACCGGCGCGGACTCCCCGGTGATCGCCGACTCGTCGACGGAGGCCACCCCCTCGACCACCTCGCCGTCCTGCGGCACGACCTCGCCGGCGGGCACCAGCACCACGTCGTGCAGCATCAACTGCTCGGCGGGGATCACCTCGTGGCGGTGGTCGCGGGTGCCGACCCGCCAGTGCAGCAGCCGCCGGGCGGTCGTCCCGGCCTGGGTGCGGCGCAGCGACTCGGCCTGCGCCTTGCCCCGGCTCTCGGCGACGGCCTCGGCGAGGTTGGCGAACAGCACGGTCAGCCAGAGCCAGAAGCCGATCACCCAGGCGAACACGCTCGGGTGGATCACCGCGCTGAGCGTGGTGAGCGCGGAGCCGGTCTCCACCACGAGCATCACCGGGTTGCGCATCATGGTGCGCGGGTGGAGCTTGCGGACGGCGGCGGGCAGGGCCTCGGTGAGCTGGCGGCGGGTGATGAGCCGGCGGCGGCCGCCGTCCGGGCCGGTCGGCCGGTGGCTCGGGTGGTGCTGCGGTTGGTGCGGCCGGTCGTCCGGTCGGTCGTGCGGCCGGTCGTCCGGTCGGTCGTGCGGGGGTTGCTCGCGGACACCGTCCGGGCGGCGGAACCAGTCGGTTCGGGGCGTGGTGGTGTCCGGGGGAGTGAGGGCCGAACGGCGCATCGTCTCGGAAGACCTTCCGGGCCGCCCCGGGCTGCGGGGCAACGGGGCGGCGGACTCGGTGGCGGCGGGGACGGCGGCCAGCCCACCACCGGATCCGCGCCCGCCACGCGCCTCTTGACGCGGGCTTGGCGTGCGGGCGGCCGTCCTTGACGGCTCCCTGACATCCGGACCGGGTGGGCGTTCGAGGGCTCGTACGGACGTTCGGGGGTGCGTGCGGCCGTACGGGTGATGGCCGTGGCGGCGGATGTCAGGAAGGCGTCAAGGACGCCCGGCGGAGCGTAGGCCACGCGTCAAGGCCCGGTGCGATCGGCGTCCGGTGGGCATCCACTGGAACCGAGGGCCGCACCACGGCGGCCCGCCCGAGCCCGAGGAGCCTTCCGTGAGCAGCACGATCGCCACCGCCACCGCCACCGCCGTCGACCAGTCGCCGCGCCGCCTGGTCCGCCTGGTGCCCGCCGGTGTCCGGCAGGAGCGACAGGAGCTTCAGGACAGCCCCGAGCCGCCCGAACCGGCGCCCGCGCCCACGGTCGGCCACGACCGCGGCCGCCCGGCGCACTGCCGGATCGCGATGCAGTTCGAGGACTGACCCCGCCCACCGCGTGCCGCAACCCCGCCCCGCCCCGTAGGAGTACCGCCATGACGCAGCTGACCGCCCCGTCCGTCCCCTCCGCCGTCCCCGCCCCCTCCACCGGCACCTCCACCGCCCGCCCCGACGCCCCGGCCGTCGACGCGCTCGGCGGCCCCTGGCCGGCCTCGGCGCGGCCCGGCCCCGGCGGCGACGTGCTGGTCGGCGGGGTGGGGCTGGCGGAGGCGGCCGAGCGCTTCGGCACCCCGCTGTACGTCCTGGACGAGGCCGAGGTGCGCAACCGCGCCCGGGCGTACCGGCGGGCGCTGCCGCACGCCGAGGTGCTGTACGCCGCCAAGGCCTTCCTGTGCAGCGCGATGGCCGACTGGGTGGCCGAGGAGGGCCTGGGCCTGGACGTCTGCTCCTCCGGCGAGCTGTGGCTGGCCGCCTCGGCCGGCTTCCCGGCGCAGCGGATCCTGCTGCACGGCAACGCCAAGTCCCCGGAGGAGCTGCGGCTGGCCCGGCGGCTGCGGGTCGGGCGGATCGTGATCGACGGCCCGGCGGAGATCGCCCGGCTGGCCGCCCTGGTGGCCGCCGACACCCCGCAGCGGGTGCTCGTCCGGGTCGTCCCGGGGATCGCCGCCGGGCACCACACGGCGGTACAGACGGGAGTGGGCGGGCAGAAGTTCGGCTTCCCGATCGAGGGCGGCGACGCGGCCGACGCGATCGCCCGGGTGCTCGACCAGCCCGGGCTCGAACTGGCCGGCCTGCACTGCCACCTGGGCTCGCAGATCACCGAGGTCGAGCCCTACCTCCAGGCGGTGGACGCGCTGGTGCGGCTGCTCGCGGAGATCCGGGAGCAGCACGGCGTGGAACTGCCCGAACTGGACCTCGGCGGCGGCCACGGCATCCGCTACCTGCCGGGGGACGCCGAGTTCGACGTCGCCGACTTCGCCGTCCGGGTGACCGACCGGCTGGCGGTGCGCTGCGCCGAGGCGGGCCTGGAGGTGCCGCGGCTGATCGTCGAGCCCGGCCGCGCGCTGGCCGGCCCGGCCGCCGTCGCCGTGTACCGGGTGCTGTCGGTGAAGCACACCGCGGACGGCCACTGCTTCGCCGCCGTGGACGGCGGGATGAGCGACAACCCGCGCCCGGCGCTGTACGGATCGCCCTACAGCGTCCGCCTGGTGGGCCGCCGCTCGGAGGCGGGCGCGGCCCGGGTGGACGTGGTGGGCCGGCACTGCGAGGCCGGCGACGTGCTGGTCCGTGACGCCGTGCTGCCCGCCGACCTGCGCGCGGGGGACCTGCTGGCCGTCCCGGCGGCCGGGGCGTACCAGCTGTCGATGGCCTCCGGCTACAACCTGGTCGGCCGCCCGGCGGTGGCCGCCGTGAAGGACGGCCGGGCCCGCCTGCTGATCCGCCGGGAGACGGTCGAGGACTTCCGCCTCCGCGAGGTCGGCCGGTAGCCGAACGCCGTCGCGCGAGATGTCGGGCCGGCCGACTTC
The DNA here is from genome assembly GCF_042887425.1 of Kitasatospora sp. NPDC057940. Taxonomy (NCBI): domain Bacteria; kingdom Bacillati; phylum Actinomycetota; class Actinomycetes; order Kitasatosporales; family Streptomycetaceae; genus Kitasatospora; species Kitasatospora sp. NPDC057940. The sequence continues at coordinate 368,413 of NZ_JBHVPH010000005.1, read as the reverse complement.
TCGCGCAACTCCGCGAGCTAGAAGGCCGTGTGGGCCAACCAGTGGTCCAGCAACGCGCGGTGGCCCGTCACCGTCACCCGGTCGTCCTGCGGCGGGAGGCGGCGGGAGACCACCAGCATGAGGTCCGCCACCGCGCCCGACACCACCACGTCGGCCTCGACCGGCCCGCGCTCCCACCGCAGCGCCTCGGGCGCCCTGGTGACCACCCAGCCCTCCCCGGACCTCGGCCGGAACCCGACCCGCTCGCCGACCCGACCCCGCCCCCTGGCGGCGGCCGGGGCGGGCTGATCGCCGTGCCGGGACCGTCCGGGTGAACGGCAGCCCGGGTTGCTTCGTCCACGCACCTCGAAGGCGTCAAGCTGGCCGCGAAATCCGTACCCCCGAGGAAAGGCCGGTCGATGGCTCGCGCGCTGATCGTGGTGGATGTGCAGAAGGACTTCTGCGAGGGAGGGAGCGTCCCGGTCGGCGGGGGCGCCGACCGGGCCCGCGCGATCGCCGAGCTGGTTCAGGGCCCGGAGCGGGAGGGCTGGGCGCGGGTGGTCGCGACCCGGGACCACCACATCGACCCGGGCCCGCACTTCTCGGCGCAGCCGGACTTCCGGGAGTCCTTCCCGGTGCACTGCGTGGTCGGCAGCGAGGGCGGCGAGTTCCACCCGTCCTTCGCGCCCGCCGTCGACGCGGGCGCGGTGGACGAGGTGTTCTTCAAGGGCGCGCACTCGGCGTCCAAGAGCGGGTTCGAGGGCTTCGCGGCGGACGGCACCCGGCTCGCCGACTGGCTGCGCGGCCAGGGCGTGGACGCCGTGGACGTGGTCGGGATCGCCACCGACCACTGCGTGAAGGCGACGGCGCTGGACGCCGTGAAGGCCGGGTTCGCGACCAGGGTGCTGCTGGACTACACGGCGGGCGTGGCCACCGACACCACGGTCACCGCCCTCGGCGAACTCCGGCAGGCAGGAGTCGATCTGACGGGCACGCCGGTCGTGCTGGCCTGATGAGGTCTGCGCGAGAAGTCGGCCCGGCCGACTTCTCGCGCACGCGTGGTTCGATGTCTCGACGCCCACCCGATCCGGGTGCGGGCGGGCGCTACGTGAGTGACTGGTTGAGACCGCTTGTGTCGGTCCGTCAGCCGTGATGTGTGAGATATGTGGTGCGAACGCGACCATTTGTGGCGGGTCGCTGTTAGGCTGCCCATCTGAACGCCAACTCTCCGTGATGTGAGCGGACTTGGAAGAGTGGGCGAAGACTCTCGACTTCACCGCCGTAGCCGACACCCGAGGAAGCGCGTGAGACCCGAAGACGTCCCCCGGCTGTTCCAGGAGCTGGCCCGCGAGTTCGCGGACGTGGCCGGCATGTCAGTGGCGGCGACCGGCTCGTTGGCCCGCGGCGACCACCGCACCGGGCCCACCGGCGACATCGTCTCGAACCTCGACCTGATCCACGTCGTGGCCGACGGGGCCGACGTGCCGGAGGTCCGGGCCGTGCTGGGGCGGACGATGCGGCGGATCTCCGACACCTTCCGGATCGAGACGACGTCCGTCATAGCCAGGCTCCCGGCGTTCCGGCTGGCCGGTCACGCCCACTACCGGATCAGCATGCGGCCCGAGTGGTTCTGCGACGGCCTCGGGCTCGGGTCGGAGGCCTTCGACCGCCCCGGCCACGACGAGGACGACCCGGGGGAGGCGCTGGCCTGGATGATGCAGCCCGTCCCCTACTACCTGGCGAAGGCGACCGCCCTGGACCCGACGACCAACCTCGCCAAGGCCCGCAGGGCGGCGATGCGGTTGGCCGACCGGTTCGACCTGGAGGACGTGCGCAAGGGCCTCGACGACCTGCCGGGTTCGCTGCGCACCCTGATCGCCGAGCGCGACATCACCCCGCTCGAATCCACCGCCCGCTACCTCGCCGCCCCCACCCACCCCGCCATCGCGCAGCTCGTCCGCGACGCGGTCTTCGTCGAGGGCATGGGCCTGTCCTCCGCCGACTCGATGGTCGTCATGCTGCCGTCCGCCTCGAACTGACCCGTACCGGAGAACACCGAATGCCCACCCGGCAGCACGTGGAGATCCTGCCCCCGCACCCGTTGCGGGCCGGCTACGACCGCTCCCTGGAGCGCGGGTCGATCGCCGACGCGTTCCAACGGCGCCTGGAACCCGCCAACTTCACCCCCGGCTACCTCGGCGCCCTGACCGAGCGGGTCGAACAGGCCCTGGGCCAGGACCGGGGGGACGAGACCATGCGGTGGCGCCTGGCCTTCCTCCTGCTCCAGAACAACGCCACCGCGGCCGCCGTCGAACGGGCCGGGGAACTGCTCGCCGGCGCCACCCTCCCGCAGGCCGTCCGCCTGGCCCGGCTGGTGGCCGGGATCCGCGGCAGGGCCGACCGGCCGCGTACCGGCCGACGGGTCCGGCGGGTCAACTGGTCGATCAACAACCGCTGTCCGATGTCCTGCCAGGGCTGCTACAACCCGTTCGCGGCGGAGCAGATCGACCTCGACCAGGCCAGGCGGATCGTCGGGAAGCTGGCCGCGCACGGGACCACCGACCTGGTCCTGGCCGGCGGCGACCCGTTGCTGTGGCCGCCGGTCTTCGACGTGATCGACCACGCCATCGCCGGCGGCCTCAAGGTCGGCCTCGACACCACCGGCTACACGCTCACCGCCGAGAAGCTCTCCCGGCTGCACGGCCTGTCCTCGCTGCGGCTGCCACTGGACGCCGTCACGCCGGAGGTGCAACGCGCCTTCCGCCGCAGTCCGGACGACAGGCTCCTCGACGCGCTGCTGGAGTCCCTCGCCCTGTGCGACGCCGAGGGCTTCGACCGGGTACGGGTGCACACCGTGGCGAGTGCCGAGAACCTCCACCAGCTGCCGGAGCTCGCCGCGGAGGTGCTGTCCCACCCCTCGGTCGCCCAGTGGGTGATCTTCCAGTGGTGGGGCCGGCGGGCCTCGCCGGCCACGGTGCGCAGGCTCGGCGTGGCGGTGGAGGATGTCCGGGCGGTCGTCGACGGGATCCGGCGCGACCACCCGGGCCGGGAGATCCACCTCGCGGAGAGCAGCGAGCGGGAGCTGCTGAACTGGATGATCCAGTCGAGCGGGCAGGTGGTCACCTTCGGGTCGGGCGCGGAGGAGGAGTTCATCCTGGGCAACCTCCTGACCGACGAGGTCGAGGAGATCCTGACCCATCCGATCCTGGACTTCGAGGCCATGGCGCGGGGGATCCCGGTCACCCCGGGAACCGTCTTCGGCGCTCCGGACGCCGCCCTGGCATAACGGAACGGTTTCGGAGCCCACCCTCCCCGCGCCCAGGTCTTGACGGCGCGGGGAGGGTGGGCGTTTGCTGTGACCCGCTCGTTCGAACCTGTTTGGTTCTGGTCTGTTTTGTGTATTTGAACGTTCAAAACCCTTCAAGACCCCCCTCCTGCCTCACCCACCACCCTTCCTGCTTCACCCCTTCCTCGCCACCCCTCAGAGAGGAATGCAATGTCACACCTTTCCCGTCGTGATCTGCTCCGAGCCTCAGGAGCGGGCCTGCTGGCCCTGACCGCCGGCGGCACGCTCGCAGCCTGCGGCGACTCCGGCTCCGGGGGCGCCTCGGGCGGGGACGCCGACACCGGCAACATCACCGTCTGGTCCTGGGCCACGGCCGCCGAAGCCCTGCGCGGGATCGTCCCGGCCTTCCAGAAGGACAACCCGGGGATCACGGTCGACGTCCAGGACATCGGCGAACCGGCCATCTGGGACAAGATCACCGTCGGCCTGGCGGCCGGCGGCCAGGGCCTCGGCGACGTGCTGCACATCGGTTGCGACTACCTGCCCGGGTACCAGGAGAAGTTCCCCGGCGGCCTGGCCGACCTCTCCGCGCTCGGCGCCGACGCGCACAAGGACAAGTTCGCCAAGGGCCTGTGGCCCGTCGTCAGCGGCAAGGACGGCCACGCCTACGCGCTGCCCTGGGAGGTCAACCCGCTCGGCTTCTTCTACCGCAAGGACTACTTCGACAAGGCGGGCATCGACCCCGAGTCCTTCGCCACCTGGGACGACCTGCTCGCCGTGGCCGACCGTTTCAAGGCCGCCAACCCCGGCGTCGCCCTGATCGGCATCAACCGGGCCGCCAACCCCACCCCCGACCTGGACTTCGTCCAGGCCCTGATGCAGCTCCAGGGCGCCTTCTACTTCGACCTCCAGGGCAAGATCACCGTCGGCTCGGAGGCGGCCGTGCGCGCCCTGACCATCGTCAAGCGGCTGGACGAGGCCGGGCTGATCGGCGACACCCCCGGCGTCCAGAGCTGGCCGCCCGTGATGAAGGCCGGCAAGCTCGCGGTGGCCGCGATGCCCGCCTGGGTCGCGCACTACCTGGAGAAGAAGATCCCCGACCAGAGCGGCAACTGGCGTCTCACCAAGCCCCCGGCGGTCACCCCCGGCGGCAAGCGCACCGCCCTGGTCAACTCCACCCACCTGGCCGTCGCCGCCTCCAGCCCGCGCCGCCGCGCCGCCTGGAAGTTCGTCGAGTACACGGTCACCCGCCCGGCCTCGGTGAACGCCATGTTCAACGCGGGCGGCGTCTTCCCGGCCCTCACCGAGGCCTACACCGACCCGCTGTACGCCGAGCCGAGCGCCTACTACGGCGGGCAGCCGGTGCTCAGGACCTTCGCCGACCTCGCCACCGAGGGCGGCTTCCCCACCAACTACTCCGGTGACTACGCCCGCGCCCTCAAGCTCGTCAGCGACGCCCAGGTCAAGGTCCTCCTCAAGGGCGCCGACCCGGCCACCGTCCTCCAGGACGCCGCCAAGCAGCTCGCCCAGCAGACCGGGCGCGGTATCGCATGAGTGCCGCCAGCCCGCCCGCCGCCCTCGCCGGGAGGCCCGCAGCGCCGCGCCGGTCCCGCCTGCGGCGCGGCGCCGTACCGTACCTGCTGCTCGCGCCCGCCCTGCTGACCTTCGGCGTGTTCAAGGCCTACCCGGTCGTCGAGTCGCTGCTGCTGTCCTTCACCACCGGCTCCGGCGCGGCCACCCACGACGCCGGCCTCGCCAACTACCGTCGCCTGCTGGACGACCCGCTGTTCTGGACGGCCCTGTCCAACACCGGCGAGATCCTCGTCATGCAGGTCCCGCTGATGCTCGGACTGGCCCTGCTGATGGCCGTCGGCATCAACTCCGCGGTGGTGCGCTGGCGCACGGTGTGGCGCCTGGGCGTCTTCATGCCCTCGGTCACCGGCCTGGTCGCCACCGGCGTGATCTTCGCCTACCTGCTCAAGACCGACGACGGCGCGGTCAACTGGGTGCTGAACGCCGTCGGCCTGCCCTCCGTCGACTGGCTGGGCCAGCCCGTCTGGGCCCGGATGGCCGTCGTCGTGGTGCTCACCTGGCACTACACCGGATACAACGCCGTCATCTACCTCGCCGGACTCCAGTCCATTCCACGGGAGTTGTACGAGGCCGCGATGGTCGACGGCGCCGGACCGATCCGCCGCTTCATCTCCGTCACCGTCCCCGCGCTGCGCCCGGTGCTGCTGTTCACGGTCGTGCTCTCGACCATCGGCACGCTCCAGCTCTTCGACGAGCCGTACGTGCTGACCGGCGGCGGGCCGGACAACGCCACCCTGACCGTCTCCATGTACCTGTACCAGAACGGCTTCCGGTACTACGACTTCGGCTACGCCTCCGCCGTCGCCTACGCGCTCACCCTGCTCGTGACGGTGCTCGGCGCCGTCCAGATGCGCCTGATGGGAGAGCGCGACAAGTGACCTCCAGGAGCGATACCCCCCAGAACGAGGCCACCGAGCGCGTGAACCCCCTCAAGAAGCTGCGCGGCTGGCCGCTGACCTTCCTCCTCGCCGGCATCACCGGGCTGTCGATCGCCCCCTTCTACTGGCTGGTGGTCTCCTCCACCCGCAAGGACACCGAGGTCTTCGACTGGCCGCCCAAGCTGCTGCCCGGCGGGAGCCTCGGCGAGAACCTGAGCCACCTGGAGCAGAAGATCGGCCTGCTCAGGGTCGTCGGGAACTCCCTGCTGGTGGCGGGGGTCCAGACGCTGGGCGCCCTCGTGGTGGCGCTGCTCGCGGGCTACGCCTTCGCCAAGTTCCGCTTCCGCGGCCGGACCCTGCTGTTCGCGCTGCTGTTCTCCACCCTCGTGGTGCCCGAACAGGTCATGCTGGTACCGCTGTTCAAGATGATGACGAACTTCGGCCTGCTGGACACCTACCAGGCGCTGATCCTGCCCGGCCTGTGCGTGCCCTTCGCCATCTTCCTGATGCGGCAGTCGCTGAGCAGCCTGCCGGACGAACTCCTGGACGCCGCCCGGGTCGACGGCGCGGGCGAGTTCCGGGTGCTGTTCAGCGTGGTGGTGCCGGTCATGAGACCCGTGCTGGCAGCCCTCTCGATCTTCCTCTTCCTCGGCTCCTGGAACCAGTTCGTCTGGCCGCTGATCGCTCTGCGCAGCCCCGGGATGCACACCCTGCCGGTCGCCCTCGCGACCCTGCACGGCAACAAGAGCAACACCGACTACGGCGCGATCCTCTCCGGCACCGCGCTGTCCACCCTGCCGATGATGGTCCTCTTCCTGGTCCTCCAACGGCAGTTCATCTCCGGCCTGCTGGCCGGCGCCACGAAGGGCTGAACATGACCGAGATCTGGGAACCGCACGCCCCCGCCGTCGCCGGCGGCCTGCGTCCGCTCCACGCCGAAGGCCTGGACCTGCGGGTCAGCGGGAACGCGAGCGCCCGCGGGGCGGGCGACGGAATCGTCGAGGTGACCGCCGAGGGGGAGGGCGACGTCCGGATCGAGTGGCGGGTGCCGTGCGTGGACGCCACCGCGTTCTGGACGCCCGAGCCGCGCGGCACCGGCCGGCTGCCCGCCGCGTGGAGCGCCCCGCGCCGCACCGGCCTGGCCAACGGCGCACCGATCGCCGCCCTGATCGGCACCGGCGACCTCGCGGTCTGCGCCTTCGCCGCCGAGCGCGCCGACGTCCTGGCCGGCGCCGGAGTGCTGGAGGAGACCGGCGAGTTCCGCTTCTGGGCCCAGGCCGCCGGCCGGCTGACCGTCCGCATCGACACCTCCCGCCGGCACTTCGCGCGCTGCCTGGCCGACCTCGCCGCCTGGTGGTGGGCCGGCCGCGCGGCCGACATCCCCGCCATCCCCGAGGCCGCCCGCCGCCCCGCCTACTCCACCTGGTACTCGATGCACCAGGACGTCTCGCCGAAGGCCGTCGAGACCCAGGCCGCGCTCGGCAAGGAGCTCGGCATGGACGTCATCATCGTCGACGACGGCTGGATGACGGCCGACCGCACCCGCGGCTACGCGCACTGCGGCGACTGGGAGCCGGTCTCGCTGCCCGACACCGCCGCCCACGTCCAGCGCGTCCACGACCTCGGCGTGCAGTACATGCTCTGGTACGCGCTGCCGTTCATCGGCAAGGACAGCGCCGCCTTCGAGGCGATCGGCCGCTACGCGCTCGCCGACGCCGCCCACATGGGCGCGGTCGTCGCCGACCCGCGCTACCCCGAGGTCCGCGCGTTCCTGGCCGGCCGGCTCGCCCGCGCCGTCGAGGAGTGGGGCATGGACGGGCTGAAGGTCGACTTCGTCGACTGGTTCGCCCGCGCCGACGCGCCGGAGGCCGGGCCCGAGGCCGACTGCGCCACCGTGGACGAGGGCGTCGAGCGGCTGCTCGCCACGATCCGCGGCCGGATCACCGCGGTCAAGCCGGGGGCGATGATCGAGCACCGCCAGCCGTACGTCAGCCCCGGCCTGTGGCCGTACGTCACCATGGTCCGCGCCACCGACTGCCCGCTCAGCCCGCAGGAGAACCGGCAGCGCACCATCGACGTGCGGCTCGCCGCCGGGCCCGTCCCGGTCCACGCCGACATGCTGATGTGGCACCCGGCCGAGCCGCCGGAGCAGATCGCCTGCCACCTGATCAACGTGCTGTTCTCGGTGCCGCAGGTCTCCGTCGACCTCGCCGCGCAGAACCCCGGGCAGCGCGAGGCGATCGGCTTCTGGCTCGGCGTCTTCCGCGAGCATGTCGCCACCCTGCAGCTCGGCGAGCTGCGCCCGGCCCGGCCGGATCTCGGCTACCCGATGGTCACCGCCGTCGGCGGCGGCACCGTCGCGGTGGCCCGCTACGCCGCGCTGCCGGTGGACGTCTCCGGCGCGGACTGGCGCACTCTGCTGGTCGCCAACGCCGACGCCGACCCGGACGTCCGGCTCACCGGCGGCGCCGGGACGGCCGAGGCCACCGTGCAGGACGCCCGAGGGCGTATCGTCCGGCGGGGCGAGGTCGAGCTCGACCGGGCGGGCGGCATCACCGTGCCGCGCGGTGGGCTGCTGACCCTGCGCCGCCCGTAGAACCGAGTACCCGTCAGACCCGAGCAGCCGTCCTGGAGCCTCCGATGCCCGAGGGAACACCCCGACCGCGCCGCGGCGCCACCACCATCGAGGAGGTGGCCCGCGCGGCCGGGGTGTCCCGGCAGACCGTCTCCAACGCGCTCAACGCCCCCCAGCGGGTCCGCCCGGACACGCTGGCCCGGGTGACCGCGGCGATCCGCGAACTCGGCTACCAGCCCGACCAGTCGGCGCGCTCGCTGCGCAGCGGCGCCCGGCGCACCCTCGGCTACCTCGCCCCGGTGGACGACCCGTTCGACCCCAACCCGCTGATGGCCGGCTTCCTGGAGGCGCTGGTCGACGCGGCGGGGGCGCAGGGGCAGCGGGTGCTGCTGTTCCGTCCGGGGCGGGGCGCGGCCGAGGGCGGGGCCCAGGGGGCAGCCGGCCCGCTGGCGGCCATCGACGAGCTGGTGGCGGCCCGTCAGGTCGACGGGCTGGTGCTGGCGGACGTGCTGGGCGACGACCCCCGGATCGGGCACGTCGTCCGGGCCGGCCTCCCGTTCGTCGCCTTCGGGCGGACGGGCCCGGGGCAGCCCCAGCACTGGGTCGACATCGCCAACGACACGGCGATGGCCGTGGTGGTGCGGCACCTGGCGGCGCTCGGCCACCGCCGGATCGGGTACGTCGGCCGCGCCGAGGACCTGCCGTGGATGGCCGCCCGGCGGGCGGGCTTCCTCGCCGAGGCGGCCCGGCTGGGCCTGTCCGCGGTGACGGCGGCGCGGCCGGACGTCGCGGCCGTGCGGGAGCTGCTGCGCGGGCCCGAGCGGCCGACGGCCTTCGCGGCGGGCAGCGACCTGCTGGCGCTGGACGTCTACGAGGCGGTCCGGGCGGAGGGACTGGCGGTCGGGCCGGCGGGGGTGGCGGTCACCGGCTTCCACGACACGCCGCTCTGCCGCCACCTGCACCCGGCGCTGACCTCGGTGCGGCTCCCGCTGCGGACGATCGCCGCCGCCCTGGTGGAGCGGCTGCTCGGCCAGGTGCGGGGGGAGGCGGCGCCGGCGGGCGGGTTGGAGCTGGCCGCCGAGCTGGTGGTGCGGGCGAGTTCCCGGACGGATCCGTAGTCCCCGTCAGACCTGGTGGCCCTGCTCCCCGGTCGGGGCGACGATCAGCTCGCCGACCAACTGGGCCGCCGCCGCCCGGTGTTCGGTCGCCAGCGCGTCGTCGGTGACCAGCACGTCCAGTTGCTCCAGCGCGGCGAAGGAGGCCAGGCCGACCGCGTTCCACTTGGTGTGGTCGGCCACCACGACGACCCGGCGGGCGGACTGCAGGAAGGTCCGGTTGGTCTCCGCCTCGGCCAGGTTCGGGGTGGTCAGCCCGGTCTCGGCCGAGAGGCCGTGGCAGCCCATGACCAGCACGTTGACGTGCAGCGAGCGGATCGCCTGGTCGGCGACCGGCCCGACCAGCGCGTCGGAGGGCGTGCGGACGCCGCCGGTGCGGATCACCGTCGCGGTGGCGGGGGTGCCGTCCTCGTCGGGTTCCTCCAGCAGTTCCGCGATCCGCAACGAGTTGGTGACGACGGTGAGGCCCTCGACGGCGCGCAGCTGCCGGGCGACCGCGAAGGTGGTCGTCCCGGCGGCCAGGCCGACCGCCGAGCCGGGCGGCACCAGGGCGGCGGCGGCCCGGGCGATGGCCTCCTTGGCGGGCAGCTGCCAGTTGGCCTTGGTCTCGAACCCGGGCTCGCCGCTGGCCGCCGCCTCCGTCCGCACCGCCCCGCCGTGCACCTTGTGCACCAGCCCGCGGCGGGCCAGCGCGTCCAGGTCGCGGCGGATGGTCATGTCGGACACCCCGAGGTCCCGGACCAGTTCGGTCACCCGGACGCCGCCGCGCGCGCGGACCCGCTCCAGGATCAGCACGCGGCGCTGTCCGGCGAGCGGTTGGGCGCTGTCAGCCATCGGGGGGCTCCTCGGGTCGGTGTGGTCCGCGTGGCCGTTCGGCCGGCCGTCCGTCCGGTCGTTCGACTGGCCGAACGGCGGGCCACGGTCACCGCCATCATGGCAGGCGCGGACCCCTTCCGGACAGCCAGGCCTGATGGATAATGTTGGATATTGTTGTTTCGTGTCGGATAGAGGGAAGAAGGCCATGGCCGGGACCCTGACCCAGCCCACCGCCAGGACCGCGACCACACTCGCGGACGGGCGACAGCTGATCTACTACGACAGCGGCGAGGCCGTCCCCCGGGACGCCGTCGACCGGCGCCCGCTCGACCCGCCCGCCCACGGCTCCGAGGTCCGGCTCGACCCGGCCACCGGAGCCTGGGTCACCGTCGCCGCGCACCGCCAGGCCCGCACCTACCAGCCCCCCGCCGAGGAGTGCCCGCTCTGCCCCTCCCGGGACGGCCGGCACAGCGAGATCCCCGCCGACGACTACCAGGTGGCCGTCTTCGAGAACCGCTTCCCCTCGCTGGCCGGCCCCCCGGCGGCGCTGGAAGGCGTCGACGGACTGCGGGTCAGCGGCCCCGGCGCCGGGCGCTGCGAGGTGGTCTGCTTCACCGCCGACCACGACGCCTCCTTCGCCGACCTCGACGAGCGGCGGGCCCGCCTCGTCCTCGACGCCTGGACCGACCGCACCGCCGAACTCGCCGCCCTCCCCGGCGTCCGGCAGGTCTACTGCTTCGAGAACCGGGGCGCCGAGATCGGCGTCACCCTCGCCCACCCGCACGGCCAGATCTACGCCTTCCCCTTCACCACCCCGCGCACCGCCCGGATGGCCGCGCGCGCCGCCGAACACCGCGCCGCCACCGGCCGCAGCCTCTTCGACGACCTGCTCGCCGCCGAACGCGCCGACGGTACCCGGGTGGTGCTCGCCGGCGAGCGCTGGACGGCCTTCGTCCCCTTCGCCGCCCGCTGGCCGTACGAGGTGCACCTCTACCCGCACCGCCGGGTCGCCGACCTGACCGGCCTGGACGAGTCGCAGCGCGCCGAATTCCCGGGCCTCTACCTGGAGTTGCTGCGCCGCTTCGACCGCCTCTTCGGTGCCGGCCGCACCCCGTACATCTCCGCCTGGCACCAGGCGCCCGCCGGCCAGGAGGACGAACTCGCCCTCCACTTGGAGCTGTTCACCATCCGGCGCGCGGCCGACAAGCTCAAGTTCCTGGCCGGGGTGGAATCCGGTATGGACGCCTTCGTCAACGACGTCACCCCCGAGGACGCGGCCCGCCGGCTGCGGGAGGTAGCCCTGTGACCACGCCCGTGAGTGCGCCCGTGAACACGCCTGTGGAGGCTCCTGTGAACACCCCCGTGGCCTCCTTCGAGGAGCTCCACGGCCACGCCCCCGAGGGGGAGTGGGCCGCCCCCGGCCGGGTCAACCTGATCGGCGAACACACCGACTACAACCTCGGGTTCGTGCTGCCGATCGCCCTCCCGCAGGCCGTCCGCGCCCAGGCCCGGCGCCGCGACGACGGCCGGCTGCGGCTCTGGTCCGCCCAGGGCGACGGGGTGGTCGCCGACCTGGCCGTCGCGGACCTGGCCCCGGGCTCGGTGCCCGGCTGGGCGGCCTTCCCCGCCGCCGTGGTGTGGGCGCTGCGCGAGGCCGGGCACCCCGTCGGCGGTGCCGAGTTCCGGCTGGAGAGCGACGTGCCCAGTGGTGCCGGGCTGTCCTCCTCGGCCGCCCTGGAATGCGTCGTCGCGATCGCGTACAACGACCTGTACGGGCTCGGGCTGTCCGCCCCCGAACTCGCCCTGATCGCACAGCGGGCCGAGAACGACTTCGTCGGCGTCCCCTGCGGGATCATGGACCAGATGGCCTCGATGTGCTGCCGCCCGGGCGCCGCCCTGCACCTCGACAGCCGGGACCTGGCGATGCGGCAGGTCCCGTTGGACCTCGCCGGTGCCGGCCTCGCCCTGCTGGTCCTCGACACCCGGGTCAAGCACGACCTCGGCGACGGCGCCTACGCCGCCCTGCGGGCCGGCTGCGAGCGGGCGGCCGCGCTGCTCGGGCTGCCCGCGCTGCGCGAGCTGACGCCCGCCGGCCTGCCGGCCGCGCTGCCCCGACTCCCGGAGGAGCTGAGGCCGTTGGTGCGCCACGTGGTCACCGAGAACGAGCGCGTCACGGCCGCCGTCGCCCACCTGGACGCCGGTCGGCCCGCCGAGCTCGGCCCGATCCTCACCGCCGGCCACGCCTCGCTGCGCGACGACTACCGGGTCTCCTGCCCCGAGACCGACCTCGCCGTCGAGGCCGCCCTCGCCGCCGGCGCCCACGGCGCGCGGATGACCGGCGGCGGCTTCGGCGGCTCGGTGATCGCCCTCGTCGACGCACCGGCCGCCGACACCGTCGCCGCCGCCGTCACCACCGCGTTCCGCGCGGCCGGCTACGCCGCCCCGCGCACCCTCACCGCCGTCCCGGCCGAGGGGGCCCGCCGCACGGGCTGACCGGGCCCGTCGAGGTCGGCGCGGGTCACGGCCTCCCGGGAAGCACGCCTTCCCGAGGTCACGCCTTGTGGTCCGCCGGGCGCTCCGGAGAAGCCTCCGCGAGCGCCCGGGTGACCGCCTCCACCCCGGCGCGCAGCCCGTACACCGGCGTGCCCGGCTGCTGGCGCCAGGACTCGTCGATCCCGCCCGCGTCCACCGTGTCGAAGCCCAGCTCGTCGATCAGCGCCCGCACCACGCGCTTGGCCGCCTCGTCGTCCGCCGCCACCGGCACGGCGATCCGCTCCGGGTCGCCCTCCGGGCGCGGCCGCTCCAGCAGGTCCTGCGCGTAGGTGCCGTTGAACGCCTTCACCACGGGGTGGCCGAGGTGCCGCTCCGTCCACCGGCTCTCGGTCAGCCCGTCGTCCTCGATCGCGTCGATCCGGCCGTCGCGCTGCTGCGGGTAGTAGTTGCCGGTGTCGATCACGGCCGCGCCCTCGGCCGCGCCGTCCAGCAGCCCGGCCGGCAGGTCCGGCACGTTCTTCAGCGGCACCGTCACCACCACGACCTGTGCCCCGCGCGCCGCCTCGGTGGCCGGCACGGCCGTCGCGCCCGTCTCCTCGGCGAGGGCGGCCAGCGACTGCGGACCGCGCGAGTTGGCCACCGAGACGTCGTGTCCGAGCGCCGTCAGCCGTCGGGTCAGGTTGCCGCCGATGTTGCCCGCACCGATGATGCCGATCTTCATGTCAGACCCCTGTTCGCGAGTGTCACACGCTTCTCGTCCTGCCCCAACCACCCGGTGGCGCCGTCGATTCCCGGTGCAGGGTGGTTCTTCCGGACCCAGGGTCGGGCCGGGCCTGGCCCCGGTTCCACGGCTGTCGGGAGAGTGGGTGCCATGACCGACAACGCCCCGTCCGAAATCGCTCCCTCCCGGGAGTTCGCCGACCGCACCGTCCTGATCACCGGCGGCACCAGCGGCATGGGCCTCGCCACCGCCCGCCGCCTCCTCGCCGCCGGCGCCCGGGTGGTCATCACCGGCCGTGACGACGCCCGGCTCGCCCACGCCGCCGAACGGCTCGACGGCGGCGACCGGCTGCTCGCCGTCCGCGCCGACGTCGCCGTCCCGGCCGACCTCGCCCGGCTCGCCGCCACCGTCCGGGAGCGCCACGGCGCGCTCGACGGCGTCTTCGCCAACGCGGGCGTCGGCGTCTTCCAGCCCGTCGCCGACGTCACCGAGGGCGACTTCGACCACACCGTCGACGTCAACTTCAAGGGCGTGTTCTTCACCGTCCAGCACGCCCTGCCCCTGCTGGAGGCGGCCGGCGGCGGCTCCGTCGTGCTCAACGCCTCCTGGACCCCGCACCGCGGCCTGCCCGACGCCCCCGTCTACGCCGCGACCAAGGCGGCCGTCCTCAGCCTCGCCCGCACCCTCGGCAGCGGCCTCGCCGCGCGCGGCATCCGGGTCAACTCCGTCAGCCCCGGCTACATCGCCACCGAGATGTTCCACGCGGTGATCCCCGACCCGGCCGCCCACGAGCCGATCCGCGCGCGCATCCCGCTCGGCCGCCTGGGCCGGGCCGAGGACGTCGCCGAAACCGTCGCCTTCCTGCTCTCCGACCGGTCCTCCTACATCACGTCCCAGGACATCGTCGTCGACGGCGGCCTGGTGCCCGCCGTCCAGGCCGTCGCGGGCTGACGTCCGGCCGATCCCCGGCGGCCCCGGTACAAGCCGTGCCTGGTCCTGGCAGGGCCAGGCACGGCCGCCCGCCTCCGGGCGAGAATCATCCCCATGAACCCGACCAGTGCCCTGAGCGAGTTCCTCCGCACCCGCCGCGCCCAGCTGCGGCCCGAGGACGTCGACCTGCCCGACTACGGCGGCCGCCGCCGGGTCGCCGGGCTCCGCCGCGAGGAGCTCGCCCACCTCGCCGGGGTCAGCGTCGACTACTACACCCGCCTCGAACAGGGCCGCGTCGGCAACCCCTCCGAAGCCGTCCTCGACGCCGTCGCCCGCGCCCTGCAGCTCGCCCCCGACGAGTCCGGCCACCTCCACCGCCTCGCCCGCCCCACCCGCCGTGCGCCCCGCCGCCGCACCGCCCCGCAGCAGCCCCGCCCCTCCCTGCTGCGCCTGCTCGACCAGCTCGACCACGTCCCGGCCCTGGTGATGGGCCACCGGATGGACGTCCTGGCCTGGAACCGCGCGGCCGTCGCGCTGTTCGGCGACTACGGTGCCCTGCCGGTCGAGGAGCGCAACATCGCCCGCGGCACCTTCCTCGACCCGGCCTCGCGCGAGCTCTACGGCGACTGGACGGCCTGCGCCCGCGAGAACGTCGCCTTCCTCCACCTGGAGGCCGGCCGCCGCCCCCACGACCCCCTCCTCGCCGAACTCGTCGGCCAACTCTGCGTCCACAGCGAGGAGTTCCGCCACCTCTGGGCCGAACACCCGGTCGCCGACAAGACCTCCGGCCGCAAGCTCTTCCACCACCCCATCGCCGGCCCCCTCGACCTGGCCTACGACACGCTCCGCCCCGCCGACGACCCCGACCAGGCCCTCGTCACCTACACCGCCGACCCGCACACCCCGTCGGACGACGCCCTGCGCCTCCTGCTCTCCTGGTCGGCGTCGGCGACCCGCTGAGCGGCCCGCTCCAACGGCCGTCCGCCCGAACGGCACGAGGTCCTGGGCACAAAAAGGCCGGTCGTAGGCCCTCGCGGGGGTCGAGGGCCTACGACCGGGGTTCAGGGGGGGCGTTAGTCGAGGTCGTCGCCGAAGTCGGGGCGGACGCCCTTGGCGAACTGGATCTCGTCGTTGCTGGTGCCGGCGGCGACCATCGGCCAGACCATGGCGTCCTGGTGGACGATGAAGTCGATGACGACCGGGCGGTCGTTGATCTCCATCGCCTGCTTGATGACGGCGTCCAGGTCCTCGGGGCGCTCGCAGCGCAGGCCGACGCAGCCCATCGCCTCGGACAGCAGCACGAAGTCGGGGATCCGGGTGCCCTGGGCCGGCGGCGCGATGCCGTCGTGGTCGGAGCCGGCGTGCAGCACGGTGTTGGAGTAGCGCTGGTTGTAGAACAGCGTCTGCCACTGGCGGACCATGCCGAGCGAGCCGTTGTTGATGACCGCGACCTTGATCGGGATGTCGTTCAGGGCGCAGGTGGCGAGTTCCTGGTTGGTCATCTGGAAGCAGCCGTCGCCGTCGATCGCCCAGACCGCGGTGTCCGGCCGGCCGGCCTTGGCGCCCATCGCGGCCGGGACGGCGTAGCCCATGGTGCCCGCGCCGCCCGAGTTGAGCCAGGTGCCCGGCTTCTCGAAGCGGATGAACTGCGAGCTCCACATCTGGTGCTGGCCGACGCCCGCGGCGTAGATGGCTTCCGGGCCGACGAGCCGGCCGATGCGCTCGATGACCTGCTGCGGGGAGAGCCGGCCGGCCGGGGCCGGCTCGTAGCCCAGCGGGTAGGTCTTCTTCCACGCGTCGAGCTTCTCCCACCACTGCGAGTAGTCGCCCTTGTGGCCGGCGTCGAACTCGGCCTGGACGGCCACGATCAGGTCGGCCAGCACCTCGCGGGCGTCCCCGACGATCGGCACGTCGGCCGGGCGGTTCTTGCCGATCTCGGCCGGGTCGATGTCCGCGTGGACGACCTTGGCGTACGGGGCGAAACCGTCCAGCTTGCCGGTGACGCGGTCGTCGAAGCGGGCGCCGAGGGTGAAGAGCAGGTCGGCCTTCTGCAGCGCGGTCACGGCCGGGACGGAGCCGTGCATGCCGGGCATGCCCAGGTGCTGCGGGTGGCTGTCGGGGAAGGCACCGAGCGCCATCAGGGTGGTGACCACCGGGGCACCGGTCAGCTCGGCCAGGATCCGCAGCTCGGCGGTGGCCTGCGCCTTGATCACGCCGCCGCCGACGTACAGCACCGGGCGCTTGGCGCCCACCAGCATCTTCGCGGCCTCGCGGATCTGTTTGGCGTGCGGCTTGGTGACCGGACGGTAGCCGGGCAGCGAGAGCTCGACCTGGCGATGCGTCGTCAGGCCCTGGAGGGCGTCCTTGGTGATGTCGACCAGGACGGGGCCGGGGCGGCCGGTGGCGGCGATGTGGAAGGCCTCGGCGATCACCCGGGGGATCTCGTCGGGGTCGGTGACCAGGTAGTTGTGCTTGGTGATCGGCATCGTGATGCCGCAGATGTCCGCCTCCTGGAAGGCGTCCCTTCCGATCAGGGTCGAGGGGACCTGGCCGGTGATCGCGACGATCGGCACGGAGTCCATGTAGGCGTCGGCGATCGGGGTCACCAGGTTGGTCGCGCCCGGGCCGGAGGTGGCCATGCAGACCCCGACCCGGCCGGTGGCCTGGGCGTATCCGGTGGCGGCGTGGCCTGCGCCCTGCTCGTGCCGGACCAGGATGTGGCGCACCTTGGCCGAGTCCATCAGCGGGTCGTACGCGGGAAGGATGGCCCCGCCCGGGATGCCGAAGACGGTGTTCACTCCGGCCTCTTCGAGGGAACGGATCAATGCCTGGGCGCCGGTCATCCCGGGCTCCACGAGCCCGGTCCGTGGGTCGGGGGTGACCGGCACGGGGGTCGGTTCGGTGGTCTCGGTGCTGTGGGTGGTCACGGGGGATTCGGTCAGCTGGGTCATCTGGCAATCTCTCGGTTTCGTCGACGTGGTGGTCCCGCGGGGAGTGCGGGGTGGTGTCCGTGGCCGGGGCCGCTGCGGTGCGCGGCGCCGTTGGGCGGCCAGGGACGTGTCGGGGAAACCGGGGCAGCAGGGTCTGTCTCCGCGCCGGTCGTCGGTCGTCGCGTGCTGAGGGGTGTTTCAGCGCTCGGTGCGACGCCGTGCCGTCAGGAAGCGGCGGCCGGAAGGGAGTTGACCGGCCCGCAAGGAGTGTCTCGCACCTCAGCCCTTGTTCGTGGGCGAGTGGCGGGTGAAGAGGAGGAAGATCAGGGCGATGGCGGCGATGGTCGCGCCCAGGCCGTACACGGTCGCGGCGCCGGCGCCGAGGGTGGAGCCGCCGATGATGGTGCCGAGGCCGATGCCGAGGTAGATGGAGGAGGAGTTGAGGGAGACCACCAGCGGGGCCTCCTGGGGGGCGACCTCGATCAGGCGGTGCTGCTGCGGGGGTGTCTGGCACCAGCTGCTGGCGCCCCAGAGGAGGACCAGCAGGCCGACGACGGGCTTGAGGTCGGAGTCGGAGGCGGCGAGCCAGGCGAGGGACCCGAGGGCGACGACCATGGCGGTGTAGCCGACGACCAGGACCTTGGTGGAGCCCCAGCGGTCGGTGGTGTAGCCCGCGGCGAGGTTGCCGATGACGGCGCCGAGGCCGTACAGGAAGAGCATCCACAGGATGGAGCTCTCGGGCACCTTGACGGCTTCCAGCATGGGCACGCTGTAGGCGTACGCGGTGTAGCTGGCGCCCATGCCGAGGATGGTGAGCGGCAGGACGGCGAGGACGGCCGGCCGGCGCAGGACGGCGAGGCGGGTGCGCAGCGGCACCCGGACGTTGCCGGGGAGCCACGGCATGATCAGGCGCAGTATCACGGCGACGAGCAGGCAGAGTCCGGCGACGAGGCCGAGGGCGGTGCGCCAGCCCAGCCAGTGGCTGGCGGCGTTGCCGAGCGGCACGCCGAGTGCGGTGGCGATGGTGAGGCCGCCGATGACCACCGCGAGGGCTCGGGCCCGCAGTTCGGGGCGGACGAGGGAGGCGCTGACGGCTCCGGCGTTGGGGGTGTAGGCGGCGGCGCCGGCGGCGGCGATGATGCGGCTGATGATCAGCACGGCCATGTTGGGGGCCAGTGCCGAGCCGAGGTTGGCGATGCCGAGCGTGAACAGTGCGGTGATCAGCAGGGTCCGGCGGGGAAGCCGGGCGAGGAGGGTGGCCAGGACGGGGGAGAGGACGGCGTAGGCGGCGGCGAAGACGGTGATCGACTGGCCGGCCGTGGCCGGGGAGACGTGCAGGTCCTGGGCCATGGAGGGGAGGAATCCGGCCACGACGAAGGCGTCCGTGCCGACGGCGAACGTCCCTAAGGCGAGGACGAGGGTGGAGGACAGGCCGCCCTGGGGTGGTGAGCCGGGTTCGGCCGGAGCCTTCCGGCCGGCCGGAATCGAGACACTGGACATCCGGATTCTCCTTGGGAGTCGGTGCATGTGCTGTGGTGTCGCCGCGCGGTGAGGCGGTCCGACCGTCGGGCGGTGCGGTCAGCCGGTCATGCGGGCGTAGTGGCGTCGGGTGCGGTCGGCGGCCCCGCCCGGCGCGGCGGCCATGAGGTCGGCCACCGTCTGCCCGGCGAGTTCGCGGCGCCAGGCCAGTTCGGCCTTGCGCATCGCGGTGGCGATGCCGCACGGCTGTCGGAACTCCCGTGCGATGGCGCCACCGCCGTCCGCACGCTGGCGGATCTCGGTGCAGCGGAACACGTCGTCGGGGCCCTCGATGGCGGTGACCACGTCCATCAGGGTGATCTTCTCCGGCCGTCGGCCCAGCCGGAAGCCGCCCTTGGAGCCCGGCGTCGAGCTCAGGATGCCGGCCCGGACCAGTGCCTGTAGGCGCTTGGTCAGGTAGGCCGGCGGCAGGTCGAACCAGGCCGCCAGCCGTGCCGTCGGAACCGGTTGTTCGCTGTCGAGCCATGCCAGGGTGAGGCAGCAGTGCAGGCCCCACTCGACTCCTTCACCCATTCGCATAACCAGGACAATACACGTCCAGGTTCTGCGACGCAGGCCGGACGCGCCGGAGGCCCGGAATATGTCAAGTCGCTTCCCGACGAGGGCGTTGCGGCCCTGCCGGACCTCCGGTACAACGGTTGGCAGCCGCCCGGTCAGGCCCGTGAATCGGGCCTGAGGACCACCCGTACGCCGTGCAGCTCGCCGCGTTCCATCCGGCCGTGGACCTCGGCGGCGGCGCTCAGCGGAAGGGTCTCGACCGCCAGGGGGCGCAGCCGTCCGGCCGCGAGCAGGCGGTTGATGCCGACGGCGGCCTCGGCCAGTTCGGTGCTGGTCGCGTGCGAGATCACGAAGCCGGCGATCGAGCAGTCCTTCATGTAGAGCGGCCCGACCGGGAGGACCGGCCGCGAGCGGGCGCCGGCCAGCAGGACGATCCGTCCGCGCGGGGCGAGCAGGTCGACGGCGGTGGCCAGGTCGTTCTCCCCGGACGTGTCGAGGTGGAGGTCGACGCCGCCGGGACAGGCCCGGGCGAGCCGTTCGGCGAGGTCCGGATCGCGGTAGTCCAGGGCCTCGGCCGCACCCAGGGCGAGGCACTTGTCCAGGTCCCGGGCGGAGGCGGTGGCGACGACCCGGGCCCCGGCGTCGACGGCGAGGGTGACCAGCGCGGAGCCGACGTTCCCGGCCGCGCCGGCCACCAGGACGGTCTCGCCGGCCCGCAGGCGGCCGTGCGTGAACAGGCCGAGGTAGGCGGTCGCGGCGGGATGGACGACGGCGACGGCCTCCTCGGGGAGGACGCCCTCAGGGAGGTGGTAGAGGCGGTCGGCGGGAACGACGACCTGCTCGGAGGCGGCGCCCTGGCGCCCGCCGTGGCCGAGGCTGTTGGTCCACACCCGGTCGCCGACGGCGAACCCGGGGGCGGCCGGCCCGGCCGCGGCGACGGTGCCGACCACGTCGCGGCCGATCACGAAGGGGAACGCGACCGGGGTGCGGAAGAGGCCGGAGCGGACGAAGGTGTCCACCGGGTTGACGGTGGTGGCCGTGACGTCGACCAGGATGTCGGTCGGCCCGGGACGGAGGGAGGGAAGTTCGCCGTAGCGGATGTTCTCGGGCGGCCCGAGGGCCTCGATGAAGGCTGCTCGCATGCTCGGAGAGTCTTCCACCGGTCAACGCCGGGGTGCCGCACGGAAGCCGTTTGTTCGTCAACTCGCGCGCGGTCGGCCCGCCCCTGATGGCCCCGGCACACCCCACCGGGCGGCTCCGGGGGGCGGTCGCGCCTGCCCGCGCGCGCTGTCCGGTGGTCCGGCCATAGGCCGCGCGTGCAGCCGTGTGTCCGGTGCACCTGGGCCAGGACTGAGCCCTCTGCATACCGTCGACCCATCTGAAGATGCGTCTGCCATGTAGAGGTTGGGGATCTCGATGAGCGACTTCGCCCTGCACATCAGGGACACGCGAACGCCCGGGCGCACGCCGGGCGTCGGCAGTTCCCACGACATCGTCCTCTCGGAGCTGTGCCCGGCGCTGTTCGCGTCGCTGCCCCGGGCGGACCAGCGCCGCAAGGGTGTGGAGTACCTGCGCGGGCTGCTGGGCGCGGAGGGCCGCAAGTCGGTGCGCAACATCGCGCGGCTGATCGGCGGGCAGGCCACGGAGCAGAACCTGCACCACTTCATCAGCAGCTCCACCTGGGAGTGGGACCCGGTGCGCGCCGCGCTGGCGCACTACGTGACGTCCGTCGCGCCGCCGCAGGCCTGGGTGGTGCAGCAGACGGTCATCCCGAAGGCCGGGGAGCACTCGGTGGGCGTGGACCGCCGGTTCATCTCCTCGCTCGGCCAGGTGCTCAACGCGCAGCAGGCGGTGGGCGTCTGGGCGGCGTCCGAGGAGGTGAGCATGCCGGTGAACTGGCGGCTGCACCTGTCCCGGGCGTGGCTGGACGACGTGCCGCGGCGCAGCCAGGCGTCCATCCCGGCGAGCGTGGACACCCGGACGCTGGGCGACTGCTCGGTCGAGGCGGTGCTGGAGCTGACCTCGGACTGGCGGCTGCCCACGCTGCCGGTGGTGATGGACGTCCGGGAGCTGGACGGGATGAAGGCGCTGCGGCGGCTGCGCGCGGCGGGGGTGCCGTTCCTCGTGCGGATCAACAGCACGCTGCCGCTCCGCCCGGCCGAGGGGGCCGGGCACGGCGTGGAGGCGATGCCGGCCCACCGGATCATCGGGGCGTGCCGGGACCGCAGGCGGATGGTGACCTGGACCGACCACGGCCAGGACGCCGGGCTGCGCACCGCGCTGGTCGGTGCCGTCCGGGTGCGGACGGTGACCGGGGCGGCCCGCTCCCCGGGAGTGGACCGCAGGCCGGAGGGCCCGGACCGCGACCTGCTGCTGCTCGGCGCGGGCAGCTCCGGCCGGCGCTGGCCGCAGGAGCTGTGGCTGGCCGACGTCCCGGACGCCACGCCGGCCCAGCTGTTCCGGCTGAGCCTGCGGATCGGCCGGGTCGAGCGGGACTTCGACGAGATCGCGGACCGCACCGGCATCCGCGACTACACCGGCCGTTCCTTCAACGGCTGGCACCGCCACGTCACCCTCGCCTCGGCCGCACACGCGGTCGTGGCCCTCTCCCACACCGGCGGCCGCTCGCTCCGCCGCGTGAGCTAGGGGCTCTCCTCGGGACCACGCCCGCGCCCCGGCGGGCCTTGGGCTCCTTGGTCGACTCCCGCCGACGGGCCGTCCTTGATGAGGAGGTCGCGGACGCGCGAGAGCCGTAGGGCGAGCTGGACTTCGAGCGCCTGGCCGGGGTCCTGCCAGTCGGGGCCGAGCAGTTCCGCGATGCGTTCCAGGCGGCGGGCGACGGTGTTCGGGTGGACGTGGAGCTTCTGGGCGGCCCGGGTGGGGCTGGCTCCGGTCTCGAAGTAGGCGTCCAGGGTGCGGCCGAGGTCGGTGAACCGCTGCCGGTCGTACTCGAGCACCGGACCGATGACCGAGTCGACGAAGGAGCGGACGTCCCGGTTGTCGGCGAGCAGGACACCGAGGAAGCCCAGCTCCCGGGGGGAGGCCGAGCGGCCGGTGGCGTCGAGGGCGATCATCGCCTCCAGGCAGCGCAGCGCCTCCTGGTGGCAGTGGTAGACCGAGGCGGCGTCCTCGACCGGCCCGGCCGCCGCCACCGTGACCGGTTCGCTGAGCAGCGGGGCGAGTTCGTTCAGGACGGCCCGGGCCGTCGCGCCGGCGTCGGTGCCGGGCAGCAGCAGCACGGCGTTGCCGCCGTGCCCGACCCGCAGCCCGTTCAGCCGCTGGGCCAGGCCCGTGGCCAGGGCGCAGGCCCGGCCGACCGCTCGGGCCTCGGGGCGGACGACCACCACCACGTGCGGCGCGGCCAGGTTGATGCCGAGCCGGCGGGCGCGCTCCTCCAACTGCTGCGGCGGGCGCTGGGCACTGGTGAGCAGGTCCTCCATCAGCTCGCCGTGGGCGCGGCCCTGCACGACGGTGGTGTCGCCGGTGCGCAGCAGCTGCACCGCCACCGCCTGGGCGGCCAGGTGCAGCAGTTCGTCGATGCCGGCCGCGGGGCGGTCCTCGGGGCGGAACACCAGGGTGCCGAGTATCTCGCCGCCGGCGGTGACCGGGGCCGCCCAGAGGCCGTCCGCGGTGTGGGCCGGGCGTTTGGCGGCGTGCACCTCCGCGGCGGCGGGTCCGGTCTCGGGCATCCGGCCGGTGGTGGTCAGGACGGTGCCGTCCGCTGCGTGGATCCGCAGCGCGCCACCCAGGTTCCGGCTCACGGCTTCGGCGAGGCCGTACAGTTCGCAGTCGGTCAGCGCCCGTTCGATCAGCTCGTGGTGGATGCGCCGGTGCTCGCTGAGCTCCCGCAGCGACTCGGTGGTGCGTCCGTGCTCCTCGCGCAGGGTCCGCACGGTGGCCTTGGCGTCGTCGAGGGTGAGGGCGCGCTGGACGGCCAGGCCGGCGAGCTCGCCGAGCAGGTTCGTGGTGGAGATCTCCTCCGGGGTGTAGTGCCGTACGTTGCGGTCGGCGACGTAGAGCGCGCCGAAGGGGTGCGGGCCGTAGCTCAGCGGGACGGCCATGATGGCGCGCAGCGCCTCGGCCCGGACCACCTCGTCGATGTCGGTGCTGTGCTGGATCCGGTTGTCGTCGAGGTAGTCCGGGGTCCAGACCGGCGCGAGGTTGGCGACGGCGGCGTGGCCGAGTCCGGAGCCGCCGGTCAGCCGGAGGCCGACGTTGAGCGTGGAGGTGTGGCCGTCCGAGGCCCGGATGTAGGACAGGCCGTCCTCCGGTCCGGGGAAGCTGACGTACGCCATGTCCGCGCCGAGGAGCAGGCGCGAGCGCCGGGTGACGACCTTGAGCACCCCGTCGAGGGTGTCGGGGACGAGGAGGTCCCGGGCGGTGTCGAGCAGCGCGGACAGGCCCGCTTCGCGTTGCTGGCGCCCGCGGCGCTGGGCGCAGATGTCCAGTCCGAGTCGGACGGCCCGCTCCAGTGCGGCCGTCTCGGCCTCGCGGGCGCCGTCGCGCGCGGCTTCGGCGAGCAGTGACTCGATGCGCGCCGGTGGTGCCTCCGCCACCAGCAAGGTCAGTACCGTCAGCGCGTCAGGCCGCTTACGGACCCCCTGTTGGGCCATGCCCTACCCCCACCCGTGCACATCAGCCTATTTGCCTGGCACATGCC
The DNA here is from genome assembly GCF_042887425.1 of Kitasatospora sp. NPDC057940. NCBI lineage: Bacteria > Bacillati > Actinomycetota > Actinomycetes > Kitasatosporales > Streptomycetaceae > Kitasatospora > Kitasatospora sp. NPDC057940. Next base: position 344,400 of record NZ_JBHVPH010000005.1, on the reverse strand, counting down.
AGGTAATGCAACGTGTTTATCATGTCACTTTGGGTGGGGCTCGGACGGTTCCACGGTTTGGACGGTGGAGGGGGCACCGCCGAGTGGTCCCCGATGTGTTGCCGGGTCACCTTCCCGCCGTCCGCGCCGGTTGAGGAGGATGGCGTGGTGGCCACCGGGGCGGTGGTCCGGGCGACAACGCCCAGCTGGCACGGTGGGGGGCACGGGCGGACGGCATGAAGGCGCTACGGGACTACCGCCGTTCGCTGGAGCGGAGCAGGGTCGCACTGGAGCACCCGCACCGGCCCGCGACCTTCCGGCTCTGCGGCCGTGAATGGGACCTGCTGCCAGGGACTTTCGCCCCGGTCTACTCGCCCACCAGTGAGATCTCCATGCGCCTGCTCGGCCTGGACGACCCGCGGGCCGCCGGGCGCTCCGGTTCGCTGCTGGAGATCGGCTGCGGCACCGGCGTCATCGCGGTGGCCGCAGCACTGGCCGGGCACGCACGGGTGGTGGCCGGCGACATCAACGAGGCCGCCGTCCGCAACACCGGGATGAACGCCCACCGGCACGGCGTCGCCGACCGCGTCCACGGCGTGCACAGCGACCTGTTCGCCGCGCTGGCGCCCGAGGAGCGCTTCGACACCGTCTTCTGGCACTCCAACTACGTGCTCGCGCCGGAGGGCTACCGCTACCGGACGATGCACGAGCGCGGCTACGTCGACCCGGGCTACGCCGCCCACCGCCGCTTCCTCGTCGAGGCCCCGGGCCGGCTGGCTCCGGGCGGCTCGGTGCTGCTGCACTTCAGCGAGCGCGGCGACCTGACGGCGCTCCGCCGGATCGCCGAGGAATGCGGGCGCACCCTGCGGGTGGTGCGCAGCGGCGTCTTCCCGGAGGGCGAGGAGGAGGTCGAGCACATGTTGATCGAGGTGACCGTGGCGCGCGGCCGGTCCGGCGGCGGGACGGCACCCGGTACCGGCTTCTGACGTCCGGGCCCGGCGACCCGATCCGCCACACCGACCTCGGCATATGCCACGAGGTGCCGGCGTACGGTGGTCCGCCCACCCCCGGGGATGCCTGGGCCACCGGAGTCCGGCCGTGCCGTAACGGCGTCCGGGTGGGGCGCGCGCCCGAGCCGTTCGATGGCCGGATCTCGCCGGTCCGCGGCCTCGGGACGGACCGCGTCGAAGGTCCGCCGTCACCGTTCTCCGTCGTGCCGGGGCGGCATCTGACGGAGTGTGCCGCCACCTGATGGAGTATCCGCCACCTGACGAAGTGCGGGGGCGGTCGTTGGCGGCACCTGGTGGCACGCCAGAGGATCTGGAAGAGCCTCAGCCGTTCGGCGGCCGGCGGACCGCTGCCGGACCGGGACCCGGCCCGCGCGCCTGCCGCTCCTCCCTGACCCGTGCCATCCACAGCCTCGCCACGACGCCCTTCCGTGCGCGCCGCCGAGCCGGCGCGCGTCGGCGACGAGTTCACCGGCTCCTGCGGTCCCCGGCTCGACCCCGGCCAGGCCGTCACAGCGGTCCCCGCCTGGGAGGGCCGACCCGCCGCGCCCGGAACGGCGCCACACACCACGCGCTGAGAGCAACCGAGAGCGACCGAGAGCAGCCAAGAGCAACCGAGAGCAAGCGAGAGAGCGACGGGCCGGCCACGCGCCGGCCCCGAGGGAGGTCCGGCAGTGACGAACACGATCGCCCTGGTCACCGGGGCAGCAGGCGGCATCGGCGCGGCCGTGGTCCGCGCCCTGGCCGAACAGGGCACCGCGGTGGCCGCGGTGGACCGCGACGAGGAGGGCCTGCGCAAGACCGTCGCCGCCCTCGCCGCGGAGGGCCTGCGGGCCGAGGCCTACCCGGTGGACGTCAGCGACCACCGCGCCGTCGACCTGCTCGTCGATCAGGTGGAGCGCGAACTCGGGCCGGTGGACCAACTGGTCAACGCCGCCGGGGTGCTGCGCCTCGGCGAGGTCCGGGACTTCTCCGTCGAGGACTGGACGGCCACCTTCGCGGTCAACGTCAACGGCGTCTTCCACGTGTCCCGCGCGGTGGTCGACCGGATGATCCCGCGCGGGCGCGGCGCCATCGTCACCGTCGCCTCCAACGCCGCCCGCACCCCGCGCACCGAGATGGCCGCCTACGCCGCCTCCAAGGCCGCCGCGACGATGTTCACCAAGAGCCTCGGCCTGGAGGTCGCCAGGTACGGCATCCGCTGCAACCTCGTCGCCCCCGGATCCACCGACACCCCGATGCTCACCTCGATGTGGCACGACGAGTCCGGCCCGCAGGCCACCCTGCACGGTCGCGCGGACGCCTTCCGGGTCGGCATCCCGCTCAACAAGCTGGCCAGCCCCGCCGACATCGCCGCCGCCGTGCTCTTCCTGCTCTCCGACGCGGCCGGCCACATCACCCTGCACGACCTCACCGTCGACGGCGGCGCCGGCCTCGGCGCCTGACCGGCTCGCCCAACTCACCATTCCCCCAGGAGAGTCCACCGCATGGCAGGCATTCCGACCATCGAGCCCTATCCGATGCCGACCGCGGGCGAGCTGCCCGACAACACCGTGTCGTGGACCGTCCGCCCGGACCGCGCGGTGCTGCTCGTGCACGACATGCAGCGCTACTTCCTGCGCCCCTTCCCGGCGGACGAGGCACCCGGCCGGGAGCTGCTGCACAACGCCGCCCTGCTGCGCCACCGGGCCGCCGAGCTCGGCGTGCCGGTCGCCTACACCGCCCAGCCGGGCGGCATGACCACCGAACAGCGCGGGCTGCTGCTGGACTTCTGGGGCCCCGGGATGCGGATGGACCCGGTCGACCGCGAGGTCGTCGAGTCGCTCGCCCCGGCCCCCGGCGACTGGCTGCTCACCAAGTGGCGCTACAGCGCCTTCTTCCGCTCCGACCTGCTCCAGCGGATGCGCGAGGAGGGCCGCGACCAGCTGATCCTGTGCGGCGTGTACGCCCACGTGGGCGTACTGATGACGGCCGTCGACGCCTTCACCAACGACATCCGGCCGTTCCTGGTCGCCGACGCCGTCGCGGACTTCTCCGCCGCCCACCACCGGCTCGCCCTGGAGTACGCCGCCACGCGCTGCGCGATGCTGATCACCGCCAAGGAGACCTTCGCATGACCGACCGGACGACGGACCGGACGAGCGAGCGGACGACGGACCGGGCAGCCGGGCGGACGACGGACCGGACGAGCCGGCGGACGACCGAGGAACTGCTGCGCCGGGTGGTCGCGGAGCGGCCGCCCGCCTTCGCCCTCCTGCACCGGCCCGAGACCACCGGCCCGGGCACGCTGGACGTCCTGTTCGGCGAGGTCGCCACCGCGCAGACGCTGGACGGTGTCCCGCTGGGCCCCGAGCCCGGCCGCCCGGGCCCGGAGGTCCTGGTCCTGGTCCCGTACCGGCAGATCGCCGAGCGCGGCTTCGAGGCCCAGGACGACGGCGCCCCGCTGCTCGCCATGACGGTGACCGAGCACGCCACCGTCGACCTCGGCGAAGCGCTGGCGCTGATCCCGGACCGGCCCACCGAGCTGACCGGCGCCCGCTTCGACCTCGGCGACGAGGAGTACGCCGACATCGTCCGCCGGGTGGTCGCCGAGGAGATCGGGCAGGGCGTCGGCGCCAACTTCGTCGTCCGCCGCACCTTCCTGGCCGAGATCGGCGACTACACCCTGCACGCCGCGCTGGCCTTCTTCCGCCGGCTGACCGAGCGCGAGGCGGGCGCCTACTGGACCTTCGTCGTGCACACCGGGGAGCGGACCTTCGTCGGCGCCAGCCCCGAGCGGCACATCAGCCTGGCCGACGGCGTCGCCGTGATGAACCCGATCAGCGGCACCTACCGCTACCCGGCCTCCGGCCCCACCCTGGCCGGCGTGATGGACTTCCTCGCCGACCGCAAGGAGGCCGACGAGCTCTACATGGTGGTCGACGAGGAGCTCAAGATGATGGCCCGGATCTGCGAGGGCGGCGGCCGGGTGGTCGGCCCGTACCTCAAGGAGATGGCCCGGCTCGCGCACACCGAGTACCTCATCGAGGGCCGAACCGACCGCGACCCGCGCGAGATCCTGCGCGAGACGATGTTCGCCCCGACCGTCACCGGCAGCCCGCTGGAGAGCGCCGCCCGGGTCATCCGCCGTTACGAGCCCGCCGGGCGCGGCTACTACAGCGGCGTGGCCGCGCTGATCGGCCGGGACGAGCACGGCGGGCGCACGATGGACTCCGCGATCCTGATCCGCACCGCCGACATCGACACCGCCGGCCGGATCCGGATCGGGGTCGGCGCCACTCTGGTGCGCCACTCCGACCCGGCCTCCGAGGTCGCCGAGACCAGGGCCAAGGCGGCCGGGCTGCTGGCCGCGCTGGAAGCCGGAGGCCCGCGCACCTTCGCCGGCCACCCCCGGGTACGGGCCGCGCTGGAGCGGCGCAACACCGTCATCTCGGACTTCTGGCTGGCCGGGGACGCGGACCGCGGCCGGCGGCTCGCCGAGTTCGCCGGGCGCCGGGTGCTCGTGATCGACGCCGAGGACACCTTCACCGCCATGATCGGCCACCAACTCCAGTCGCTGGGGCTGGAGGTGACGATCCGTCGGTTCGACGAGAACTACGCCTTCGACGGCTTCGACCTGGTCGTGATGGGCCCGGGGCCGGGCGACCCGCGGCAGGCCGACCACCCCAAGATCGCCGGTCTGCGCTCCGCCGTGGCCGAGTTGCTCGCCCGGCGGCGCCCGTTCGTCGCGGTCTGCCTCAGCCACCAGGTGCTGTCCACCCTGCTCGGCCTGCCGCTGCGCCGCCGGGACGTCCCCAACCAGGGCGTCCAGCGCGAGATCGACCTGTTCGGCGCTCGCGAGCGGGTGGGCTTCTACAACACCTTCGCCGCCATCAGCCCGCACGACACGGTCGACGTGGACGGCGTCGGCACCGTCGAGGCCGCCCGCGACCGGGAGACCGGCGAGGTGCACGCCCTGCGCGGCCCGCACTTCGTGTCCATGCAGTTCCACGCCGAGTCGGTGCTCACCCAGGACGGCCCCCGGATCGTCGGCGGCCTGATCTCCGAGGTTCTCCGTGCCGGGGCGATCCTCGCCGGATAGTCTCCGGGGGACCGCACGGGAAACCGGGGGACCGCACGGGAGAGGGGCCGACAGGATGGGCGATGACCGCGCCGCCGGCGAATGGGGAGCGGAACTGCTCGACGTCGGGGCCTACCTGGCCCGCACCGGTGTTTCCGGTCCGCTGCCCCCCGAACCCGGGACGCTGCGCCGGCTGCACCGCGCCCACCTGCTGGCCCTTCCGTTCGAGAACCTCGACATCCCGCTCGGCCGCGGCGTCCCGCTCGACCTGGACCGCGTCCAGGCCAAGCTGGTCGCCGGCGGCCGCGGCGGCTACTGCTTCGAACAGAACCTGCTCTTCGCCGCGGTGCTGGAACGCCTGGGCTTCCAGGTCACCAGGCTCGCCGCCCGGGCCCTGATGAACGCCGGCCGACCGCTGCCACGCACCCACCTGGTGCTGCTGGTGACGGTCGGCCGGACGCGTTTCCTCGCCGACGTCGGCTTCGGCGACAAGGGGCCGCTGGAGCCGCTGCCGCTGACCGACGGCGCCCTGGCCGAGCCCGACGGCTGGACCCACCGGCTCCGCCGGGTCGGCTCGGAGCCGGACTGCTGGGTGCTCGAACTCCTCCGCCCCGACGAGTGGTTGCCGCTCTACCGGTTCGAGACGGGCCTGCCGCTGCACCAGGTCGACTGCGTGGTGATGAACCACTACACCTCGACCCACGAGCGCTCCCCGTTCACCGGCCGGGCCTACCTGTCCAGGATCACGTCGCAGCGCCGGCTCTCCCTCGACGGCCGGCGGCTGGTCGTCGGCCGCGCCGACGGCACGACGGAGACGGCGGACCTCACCGACGAGCGGTACGCCGCCGTCCTCGCGGAGGACTTCGGTGTCCGGCTCGGGCCCGAGGACCTGCGGTCCGTCCTGCGGAGCCTGCCGGCCATCGGCCCCTCCTGACGTGCGTCGGCCCCGGGGGGGGGGTGTGGCCCCCCGGGGGGGACCCCCATGTAAGGCCCGGCGGTGTGGGGGCAGGCGGTATTGGGCACGGCCC